>PXDC01000463.1 GCA_003565135.1 Verrucomicrobiota bacterium | reverse complement strand
TTGGGACATCGATTCGTCGAGGACCGGCGGCAGCCCGTCCACGGGGGCGGCGATGCGCCAATCGTATTCGTACTCATCGAAGCGCCCGCCGAGATCGGCGCTGTGCATCATCGTAAGCTGTTCGCTGAGGGGATTGGTCGCCTGGACCACCTTCAGATCCCCCGGGAACTGCTCCGGTTCGATTCGTATAATGTGCAGGGAAACCGGCTCCGCCTGCGGCGTGAACGCCGCTCCCCCGCCCACCATAATCGTCAGGTATCCGGTGCCCGGGCCGCTGGCGCTGAGGGCGTAGGAATCGACCGCCGTGTTGTGATCGTCGATCTCCACAATGTCGCCGATTCCGACCGAACGTGTGCGGGACGTATTGGGAATATAGTCGCCGGGCATAGCGGGGTTCTCATGGAAGATCTCCACCACGGAGGCCAGGCTGTCGATCGCGGTATCCCAGGCCTGTTTGTCGAGGTCTCCGTCGGGACACAAGTCCTTGACCGTTTGCAGGTCTTCGCCGCGAAGCACGTTGAGCAGCAGGTAATCCGGTCCAAGAATCTCCTCCCGGTATTCGCCCCGAAACACCAGGTGACCATTGGGCCCCCGGAAGGGATCGAAGAACACGCGTTCCACGAGATGGGGCGGCAGGTTCGGGAAAAAGACACGTCCCTGATAGAGCTCCCGGCGGACGCCTCCGGGAATCTCGTCCAGGTCGACCTCGGCAATGGAAAACTCCTTCTCGCGGGTGGCGTCGTGCAGTACCGCGCTGACGTTTGCCGCCACCATGTCCCGGGCGATGGATTGCTGATAGAGCACCTGCACGCTGGTCTGGCCGCGAATGGCGGGCAGACCTTCTTTCGGGGTCATTAGGGTGTCTCCCAGCCGCATTCCGGGCGTATCCGCCGGCCAGACAGGACGGTAAACAATGTCGAGGGAAGCAGTCTCTTTGACGGCGGGATCACCGGCGAAGCCGCCCCCGTCATGGGGGCGCAGATACGGGACGATGGAACCGACCAACGGCGGCTCCTCGACGCCGGGCCAGGCGAAGCCTTCCATGGTCTTGTAATAAAAGCGCATGGTAAAGCTGTTCGCCGGAGTCGGATCCTCAGCCAGGTAAGGCGGCCGGCCCACATGAGTGACCTGCGTCCCGGTCAGCGGATTCACACTGATCAGCTCGACAGGTCCCTGGGCAACCGGCGTTCCGGACCCGGAAACTTCAAGCGTCCAGTCCAATTCCACCGACGAGCCGTCCAGTGAACTGCTGACCAGCAGGGCTATCTCAAAGGTATCCAGTTCGGCATCTACATCGGGCACGCCGACCAGGGACAAGCCGTCGATCACCAGCCAGGACGGCACGGTCGAACCCGGGGCGAACTCGAGACGCAAGGCTTCGGCCCGCTGGGAGGCATGTACCCGGTAGGCGAACTCCTCCTCCAGAACAGCGACCGCGGGAACGGGATCGACGAATGTTCCGCTACCCGTCAGGTACGTGCCGGCCTCCAGTGCCGGCGGACCGGCATTGCGGCCCCGATAGACCCAGAATGATTCCTTGCGATCAAGGAAAGTGAAGCGCGGGTAGTGGGAGTAACGGCCCTCTCCGTGATCTTCATGATTCCAGTTGCCCGGGAGATCCCCCGCGCCGCCTTCGGCACCGGGTTCGGTATTGAAGTTGACCGCGTCGGCGCCGATGCCGTCGACCGGCGGAGGCAGGAGGGGCAAGGGCATCGGCGACTGCAGGATCGTGCCGGCCTCGACCACGTAATCAAAAACAAGGCCGTCCTCCGGCTTTTCCCGCAGGACTCGGAACACGCTCATACTGGGACGGCCGTCGCCGTCGGTGTATTCAAGAAGCACATACGGTTCGGAGGAATAATCCGGTCCGGGCTCCGTGAGGTTAAGGTCATCCCGCAAGGCGTAGGCCTGACCGCCGATCATCAGGGCATGTTCTTCGTTTGGATTGTAGCCGGGAAGAGAGCGGTCGTTTTGGACATAAATGCGGCCGGCCGCCTCCAGGCTGGGGAGACCGCCGGTACCGTCGTTGCTCGCGAGCACGATTTCACGCGGGTTGGAGGGCCACTGAAGGGTGTACCGGCCGATGACTGAAGGCCAAAAGACGCGCTCGAAACCTTGTTGCAGGTTGGGGTTGTTGGAGCGGAACCACCAGATCTCAAGCGCGTTCTCGCCCGGAATGGCGTTGACCGGAATGATGGCCCCGGCATTCGCCTCCTCAAACCCTCCCTCGAAAGGATCGACGTAGGCGATGGGATTGTAGGAGGTGCCTTTTTCGGTGCGGATGTGTCCGGCCCAGTAGGGCTCACCCGGTTTCGGCTCGGCATCGCCTTCCGGAGCGCTTATTCGCTGACCCACCTGAGCGATGCGATCCACCACCCGCGGCGCGGCGAGCGGATTGGTGAGATTGAAGGATCCCGTGTCCGGATTCCATGCCGTGAGCATCTTCGGCGGCGGTTCTTCGTCACCGGGACCGGCCGGTACGCCGAGCATTTCGGCCAGGCGATTGTGCGCCCGCAGGTTTCCGCTTCGGCCAACCGTCAGGTCGTCGGCCAGCCAGGAGAAGACGCGTTCGAAGGCGACATTGTCGCCGGCCATGAACCGCAGCAGCGTGCGGTGGGCGGGGTATTCATTCGTCAAATACGTATAGAAAGCAAAAGTCTCGGTCAGTTTCGCCCGTGGCCGATCCAAGGCGTCCTGGTACTCGATGATGGGCACGTTGCTCAAAGGCATTTCGACCGCGGTTTCGCGGGCCTCGGCTTCGGTGGCCACGCGGGGCCGCATGTAGTGACTGAACTTGGATATGTCGTCCGGCCAAACCATCTTGTAGCGTGCGAACCGGAACGGCCAGCGCAGGCCCTCGATGCCCTCTTCGGTCCAGTGAAGGAGAAAATCGTTCAGGTTGCGGGTCTCCCGCAGTGCGTAGAACTGCGTGCGTTCCCCCTCCTGAAAATGCTGATAGGCGAAGAGACTGTCGGTCGAACGCAGCAAAGACTGCGGCATGAGATGGCTGTCATCCGGATCGCCGTCCTGCCAGGCGTGAAGACGTTCGCCCAACTCGACGGTGACATCGGCCGGGTTGACCCGGCGAACCACGTCGATGATTTCGGATCCGAGGTGTTGCCGGCGATCCCCCTCAAGAACATCCCCCAGAAGCTCCAGGAAGATACGGCCCTGCCAGTTGAAGGCGCGAATACTGTCGAGGTCGGGATCGTAATAGATGGTACGCAACTCGGTGAAGATGTCACCGCCCCCGGGAGGCACCGGCGGAGACGAGCCCGGGTCTTCGTAGGCTTCCTCCACGGTCTTGGGAAAGGCGTCGGTGAAAATGAAGTTTACGGTCACCCCCTCGGGTACCCTGACGGGTAGACCCGAGTTACGGAAGGAGCCTTCCGTCCAGTACATGCGGCGGGGCGGCTTGGCGGGGCTTCCGGACACCAGGTAGCTTTGGCGCAAGAGGGGATACACCCGTCCCGCCGCGACATGATAATCCGGATTCCCCAGGTAATCGTCAGGATCGACATTGGCCAGAGGTTCCGCGCGGCGCCAGGTAATCTCTATCGGCCCCGGCTGATTGGCGAAAACGGCGCGGGCATGACGGCTCCAATAGTACGGCGCCCCCACATGCGTCCCGTTGGTGATTTGTTCTTCCGGCCAGTACGGTTCCCGTAGCCAGTAGTCCTCGGCAGGAATCGGCGGAACACGTTCGGCGAGAGGATCCCCCTCGATATCGATGTCGGGAACCCCGACCATGCTGCCGAACAGGAACTCCACGCGGCGGCTGACATAGGGAGCGCCCACCTGGGCGCGGGCGATGAAAAGTTGGTTGCCGGACGGGCCTCCGTGCGGCAGCACTTCCTGGGCGTAGGCTTCGTAGGATGCGTACGAGGCGCCGGTGGTGGAAACGGGACGGGTGCGAACCACCGCGCCGAAACTGACGAATCCCCGGAACTGGCCCGCCGTGGGCGGATTTTCCGTTAGCCCGCGATCGGCCTGTTCCTCCGCAGTGGGGAGGCGTCCGTCCGAGCCGGGCGGCACGCCCGCGTCCGAGGAGATGGGCATGCCCGCGGTCGATCGGAGGTTGAAGGGCGTTTCCTGCTGGCGCAACTCCAATGGAAGGGATTGTGCCGAAACGAGGTTGGGTAACCCGACAACACACACCGCAAGGCCGGCTAACAGGTGATAACGATGACTTCGGTTCATAGGAAAGTTCCTTGGCGCAAAGTTGTCGGCAGGGCGGCGGGTTCCGGCCTTATGGCCTGTCGGTTTGCGCTTCGAGAAGGAGAAGGACCGCCGCGCGGAGTTCATCCACGCTGGCCCTCAAGTCGGCAATTTCGGCCTCCTGTGCCGAAACGATTTCACTAAGCTCCCGAATGGCCGCCACCGACACTCCGGCGAGATCTCCCGGGGCCAGGCTGGTGTCGTTGTGCCCCAGTCCAAAGGCGGCATGGAAGTCCTGGGCCATCGGGCCGAGGTGGCGGTTCTCCGGCTGCCCCTGGTAACTCCATTCGTAGATCGGGAGTTCGCGCACCCTTTCCAGGACGCTGCCGCCGTCGACTGGGACAATCGCCTCCTTGGTGTTGACATCGCTGCCCTGGCTCAGGCTGCCGGAAATGGACAGATTGCCGTTCGTGGCCAAACTCATCCTCTGAGTGCCATCCACCCTCCACACGTACCCGCCTGACGCGGCATCGAAAGCCATGTTTCGGATGGTGATCGTAGTGCCTAGGATGGGAATAATCAATTGCTCGTATCCAATCGAGTAATTGGCGTTATTGAGTCTCAGCCGGCCCATCGTCCTCAAATCTCCGGAAAAGGTTGCCGAGGTGTTGAGACGCGCGATGTTGGAACTCAGACGCGCGTCATTTAAGGTGCCCGAGGTGATCTGGGAGGCGGGCAGGCCCGGTATACGGGCCACGGGCACGGTGCCGGCGGTAAGGTTGCCGGCGTTGAGGTTGGTAAGGTCGGCTCCGCTCCCGGTGATGGACGGAACCGTAAGCGGCTGGGTGGTGGTCAAGCTGCCCGCGATGGTCACCTGATCGCCTTCCGCGGTGATGAGAGGCTGGCCGTCCGGATTAATCACCGAACGCGCCTGGGTGGCCAGAAAGGCGTAGGGAGAGGTGAGAAGGCGCAATCGCGGAAGGATATCGGTGAACTCACCCCCGACCTCGAAACGCACCGCCACGCCGATGAAGCGCTCGTCGGCTCCAATTCCGGTAAAAACCTCTGAGAGCGCCGGACTTGGCTCGCTGCCCACCACGGCGCCTTCTCCCAGCAGCACGCTGAAATAACCGGCATCGATGGTGATGGTCTGTTGCTCAGCCCAAAGGAGATCGCCGCCGGAGGAGGCGTTGAAGATGCGGAAGATCACATCGTAATTGGCGGGATCGGGGTTGCCCCCGACGTCCGTTCCGAGGGGCACGCCGTTGGCGTCAACGAGGTAGCCCTGATAGGAGACCAGTTCGGGCGGATTGCCCACGGCCTGAAGGTGGGCGGCAAACGCGGCCAGCAGTGCGGACGCCAGAAGAGTGGATCGGAACAGGTTCATAAGGGATGGCGGTTTGGATTAAATTCTTTGGATGTGAAAGGGGCCTATTCGGAATCGACCGGTCAATCCGCGAGATCCGCGATATCGGAAACCCGGTTGAGCGCGAAACCGCCCCGTGTGCGAAAAGTGCGGGTGTGGGCGCCGGAATCGGTCAAACGTCCACGCAGAACCAGCGTCTCCTCGTAGGCGCCCGAAAGGGTCCCGCTGCCCGCCGTGACGCTGGAAAAGTCGCCACCCGGAGGCTGCACGCGCAGCGTTATCTGACGCACGACGTCGTAGGACTCGACTCCCCGCGCCAGTTGGTTCTCAAAGCGGGCGTCGAGGTTGTCATGGTCGGGGTGATACGTGTGCAGGAAAGGATTGCTGGCCTGGTCGTCGTAATCGAGGGTCACCGAGACACTGATCTCCGCCGTTTCGTCGAGTGGCCCGCTGAACGGCCAGGTCCCGTTGGCTTGGCTCCAGGGCAGGTGGGCCACGCTTATCCGGCGGGCTTCGTCCAGGGCGGAATAGTCCAGAGCGGCTTCGGTGCGTGCCAGTATCGTATCACCGGCCTCGTTCTGGCCGTGATATACCCTCTGCAGAAGACGCGCATTTCCCGACCCGTTGTTATGCACCAACAAGCGAAGCGGAAAGGGCCGGGCCACCGGCCCGAAGGACTGATCGACATTCTCAATGACGTAACTGCCGTCCGGATTCTGCTGCGGTTCGCCCGCCTCCCCAAGGGCGTAGTCCACCAAGTAGTGAGCGACCTCGGTGACTACCGCGTTGCCCACCCATAGGCCGGTGGTCGTATCGACCTCCGCCGTCACCGCCAGATCGAAAAGAACCATTCCACCGGAATCGCGAAGGCGGAGAATGCCCGCAAACAGATCTCCCGGCATGCCGCCCATGGCGGCGCGGTCCAGCCCGACGACCACCTCGATATCCGACCCCGGTTCTCCGGCCGGTGGCAGGGTCCACACCCCGTTGGTTTCACTGAAACGGGTGAAATCATACGTGAGGTCGGTGAGGTCCTGTTCGCCGCGCAGCAGCAGGGGTACTCCGCCACTGATTTCACGCTCGCCGGCGGGCGCCGACTCCGAAGCGACCAGTTCCGCGGTGATCGTCACCGGTTGTCCGATGCGATTGCGCAGACGGAGCCGGTACTGCCCGCCGCTAGTGCCGAAGTGAATGCCGTTGCTCCGCTGCAGGTCCACTTCGAACGGACCGAAGTAGCGGTTGTATTCCTCCGAGCGCACCCAGTAAGCCTGGTTGCGGGCCATTGGAGTGCTGCGCAGCAGGCTGGAAAAGAGCCGCTGGGGATTCGAAGTACCAAAGGGGCCGCCAACGTAACGGTAGATTTCGGCCCGATCATGGAGGTCTCGGGCGGGGTTGAGGAAATCGCCCCAGAGAGGAGGACTGGTCCTGGGTACGGCAAATCCGATAAAGTTCATCCCGGAACCGGTCCAGTACTGGGTGGGTGGCATCGGTTTGCCCCGTAGCGTCCAGGTGTAATCGGGCGCGCCTTCGGCCACCCGCACCAGGCAAGCGACGTTGCCCGCCAGTCGCTGCATGGGAGAGGCCCCCGCCCAGTGCCGGTCCCACCGCAGCCATTCGGTGCTTCCCACCTGGGGAGCAGGAACGTCGTCGAAGAACTGCAGCGACGCGCTCGGGGGCACCCACATCCAAATCTCCTGGATCGGGTTGTCGGGGTCGCTTCCCACCAACTCGTTCAGCGAGGTATGGGAAGCATCAATGTGAAGATAAACCGCATTCCAACCGGCTTTAAGTTGATAAGCCTCGGTAACCCACTGCGCGTGGAGCGATACCGATCCGGCAACGCAAAGGAATGAAACAAAAAAACGGTATAAAACGTTCAGTCCCATCGGCCGTATTTTTTTGAAGTGTTTGTTTCGAGGTCGTCCCCACCCAATAGCACAAGCTTGCCCAAAGAATAAGCGCGACGAATAGCTTAAAATAATTTTTCTGATAAGCTGTCAATTGTTTTCTCTAGGTTTGGGACTGCGGCGGCGCATGCCGATTTCCTCCTTGCCCGTCCATGGGCGATGAAACTATGATTGTGGAAATGAAATCTCCCGCGCCATTCGCTCGCTCGACCGCGTTTCCGCGTGTGATCTCGGATCTTCAACTCGTAGTCGTCGGCCTGGCTCTGCTACCTTTCCTTTTCCACTTTATCCCGGTTTCCACCGACACTCCACTGGGAGCCCGGTTGTTGCCGATCTTCTACGCACCCTTACTGGCAGCGCTTTATTTCCGCCTGGGAATGGCGGTCGCTTTGGCCGCGTTGGTCCCTTGGATCAGTCACATCCTGCTGGGAATGCCGCCTCCCGGCATGGCCGGTCTGCTGACCGCGGAGCTTCTCCTTTTCGTACTGTTTGTGCTCGTGCTGGTGTCCTGGATCGGACCGCGCTGGTGGATGGGGCCCGCCGCCTACCTATTGACCAAACCGTTTTCCGGCATCCTCCTCGTGCTCCTCCCGGACCTGCTGGCGCCCATCCCCTATCTCGCGCACCTCACCGGCGCCGTAACCCGATCCTGGCCCGGCTTGATCGCCCTGGCGATCATCGGCTGGATCGCCACCCGCCACAAAGGCGGCCCTCAACCCGCTTCCTGAAGCCATGACCGCGGTTCGGGACAAGCCCTCGATTCCGTTCGGGTCCGTTTCCCGGGCGATTCGTCAAACCCGTTATCCCGCGGATGCACGCGCGGTCGTCGCGGTACTCCGAGGAGGGCGGGTGCCGGCATCCCTCATCGCCCACCACCTGGGCCTGCCCCTCCATACGATTCGCCTGACCTTCCGCGACGAAGCCAACGAGCCGATCGGCGCCACCGCCCGCCTTCTCGGGCAGGCGCCGGATTTGCCGGATGGGGACGGAACGTTCCTGCTGGTCGACGATGTCTCCGTCTCGGGCGCCACCTTCGCCGAAGCCAAACGTCACCTGGGCTCCGGACGCCGGATCGTCACCGTCGTACTAAAAGGCAGCGCCGACATCGTACTAATGCCGGATCTTCCATCCGGCTGCGTTCGCTGGCCCTGGAACGAAGAGTAGTCCGGCCTCAATCCAACCGGCAGGCCGTGGCGCGCCGCCGAAGGAGCTGCGCCCTCCAGGACAGCCCCCCTTCTTACTTCTTAATTCTTACTTCCCGACTACGCCGGCATACCATCCCGGTAACCCGGCCGCTCCCAGGGACGCGGCACATGGACCAGAGCTTCCTGGGCGCGACGGCAAATCGACGCGCTTTCCATCTCGCTCAACGGTTTAAAACCCGTCGCCATTTTAAGGTTCTCGCGCAGGTGAGCCTCAATGTCCAGGCCCACCACACCGCAGTGGATTCCCGGCAAGCCGAGCGCGTAACGAATCAAATCACTCCCCTCAAGGTCGGCGTTGCGGGCGTGCCGAACCATTTTCATGGCGATCACTCCCATTTCACGTTCGCGGGCCAATGGCAGCAACTCGTCCTCGTAGCGGCCTTCATCTTCACGAGTACAGGGGAATACGGTCAGAACCGCGTCGGGGTCGAAGCGCCGAATGGCCTCCATAAGGACCCCCGCGCCGCTGTGCCCGGAAATTCCGAAATGGCCGATCACTTTTTCATCCTTGAGCTTCTGTACCGCCTTTAGCGCGCCGTTTTCAATCGCTTCCAAATCCGCGTTGGCGGGCAGATTCCAGATATGCAACAGATCGATCCGGTCGGTCCGCAGGTCGTTCAAGCTCGCTTCCACATCACGAAGGAAACCGTCGTAATCGCGGCTTCCGCTCTTGGTCACCAGAAAAATCTCCTCTCGCCGCTTCTCCACCACCGGCCCGATCATGCGCTCGCTGGGGCCGTACCCTCGAGCGGTGTCCCAGTAATTCACGCCATGGTCCAGCGCCAAATTGAGGAGAGCGTGGCTGTCTTCCGGACGGTCCTGCCAGGGCTGCGTGTAAGCCGACCCCAATCCCAACCCAACGATGGAAACGTCGGTCTTGATACGCCCAAGCGGACGCCGGTCCACCTGCGCGGGCGCCTCCCGGCCGGCCGCCACCAAACGATTGACACCAGTGGCGCCGGCAGCGGCGACCAGAGCGGATTTAAGAAAGTTGCGTCGAGTGGTCATGGCAGAATTCTCCGATTAAATGAATGATTTCAGCTCAGTCTACCAGCAAATCGGTCCATTGTTCAAGGGCTTTCCGCCATTCGAGCCGGCCATTGCCGTTGACCTGACCGACATGACTCTTACGCTGACCGACATCGAGCACCCGTTCCCAGGCAGCTTCACTAAACGCTCAGGGGGCTGTGATCAGAATCACTCAACTCGTCCGGCTCAATTCCGTCCAAGACTTTATAAGGAGTTCCATCAAGCTGCAGAAGCTGTTCTGCTAACCTTTTTCGTCATGATCCGATATCCGATTTCCTCCCTGCTGATTGCCCTCGCTCCCGCCCTTCCGCTCTCCGCACCCCTGGCCGCGCAAACGATTCCCGTAATCGAAGATATGCCGCCGGTCGTGGTCGTGGCCGCACCCATCATCGAGGGGAATACCATTGATGATTACAGCTCCGGCATCACCGTGGTGACCGAGCAACAACTCAAGCTTCTCAACGCCCAGGATATGGGGACCGCGTTGCGTCTGACCCCGGGAGTCAACATTTCCCGCTACAACCAGGTGGGATCCCACGGGGGCTCGGAGGGTGGCGCGGTCTTCATTCGCGGGATGGGAGCCAGCCGTCCGGGTTCGGAGATCAAAACCTACATCGACGGGGTCCCCATGTACATGGGCCTATGGAATCATCCGCTGCTGGATCTGCTCTCCATCGATTCCGCCTCTGCCATCGAAATCTACAAAAGTCCTCAGCCGCACCGTTTCGGCAACGCCTTCGCCGCAGTCAACATCATTCCCAAACGCCGGGAGTTCGAAGGATTCGAATCGCGGGTCCACGTCGCCGCGGGCAGCTACAACACCTTCGTGCAAAAAGCGGAGCACGGCGGCAAGGTCGGCCCGACCGATTATTACCTGGGACAAAGTTTTCGCTCCTCCGACGGCCACCGCACCCGTTCGAGTGGTGAGATGCAGAACTACTTCGCCCGCGTCGGGCAGGAACTCAACGAAAACTGGTACGTCTCTATCTTCGGTCTGCATTCCCGCAACCACGGATGGGATCCCGGCGCCCAAGGCGCGCCTCCCGAAGAGCGCGACGGCAAGTACGCCACCGAAGCCACCCTGGGTTCGATCAGACTGGAACACGCCTACGACACCTTCAGCGGCAACATCCGCCTCTACCACAACCATGGCCGGGGGCGGCAATTGTCCCGTCCGGACGGAACACCCGACGCCACCTGGAAATTCCACCACTACGGCCTGGGGGTGCGCGAGGATTTCGAAACCTGGCCGGGCGGCTCGGCCCGGGTGGGTCTCGATCACGACATCACCGAAGCCGAAAGCGGCCACGAGGATCCCGCCTGGGAAGGGCTTCGCCGCCGGATCACCTCCCCCTACTTCGCCCTCAGCCAGTTCATCGGCGACGAAGAGGGATTCTACCTCGTACCCTCGAAAGGCTTTCGTCACTACGACCACAACCGCTTCCGCTCCGAATCCGCCCCCCACGCCGGCCTGAAATTGGGCTACGTCAACACCGAACTTCATGTCGGATACTCTCGCGGCGTCCTGTATCCCGGTCTCGAAGTCGAGCGCATTCTCGGCATCAACAACACCACCTGGCGAAACCTGCACGCCGAAACCCTCGACCACTACGAAGCCGGCATCCGCCACATCTGGCGACAGGCCGCGGTCGACCTGGTTTTCTTCCGCGACGAAGGCCAAAACCGCTACGTTTTGTCCCCCCCTCCGCCCGGCCCGCCCCAGGAACTCGAAAACATCGGATCCTACCGCACCAGCGGGGTCGAATCGACCGTGCGGTACGCCCCTATTAATTCCCTCTCCCTCTTCGCCGGCGCCACTTTTCTGCGAAGCGATCCCGACGAATTGCCCTACACCCCCGAATCCACCTTAACCGCCGGTCTCAACTGGCGTTTCCTGCCCAAGGCCATGCTCAGCCTGGACGCCCAACGGGTTTCCGGCATGTACACCGGCCCTCGGGCGCGGCGCGACGGGGTGTTGAACGCCGACCGCGTCGACAGCTATTACCTGATCAACGGCCGCATCAGCTACACCGTCAACTTCGTCCCCGGCAAATTGGAGGGAGAAATCTTCCTCGCCGGCGAAAACCTCACCGACCAACGCTACGAATACCGCCCCGACTACCCCATGCCCGGCATCAACGGCATGCTCGGCGTGGACCTGCGTTTCTGAAAGCTGACTCCACAATTCACTCTTCCCAACCCTGCGGAGCCGGCACCAAATATAGCCCGACTTGAGCAACTCGACCTCAAGAACCGTTTTTTTCGGCTTTTGACTGCTGTTTCGCCGAAAACCGATCGTTCCGCTATCGACTTCTCAGTCGTGCGAATGACGTTCGTAATGGCGACGGAGCAGGTCTTCGCCGAAATCGTTCTCAAAATCGCGCCACACGGTGTGGATGTGGTTGGCGTTGTTCTGGACGTTGTCGTACTCCATGATGAAGGTCGGCCCCTGGAGGCGGTAGTAATGGCCTTGGCCCCGCTCGAAGCCACCCGCCCAGCCGAAGTGGATTTCGTCGAAACCAGCCTGATGGATCTTTTCGAGATCTTGATCGGCGAAAGCGGGACGATGGCGTCGCACATATTCTTCGATCAGGCGAAGGAGAAGTTGCTGCTGCGACCCGGTCAGTTCGGAAGCCCCGATTCCGACCCGTTCGAGCGGTTCGACCCTGCGGTCGGCGCCCGTGATGATGTCGCGGGGCGCAACGGTCGTGAAAACGGCGATATCCCGCTGTTCCTCTTCGAGTGACTCCAGGAGCTTTCGTCCCAGGTCCTCCTCCGCCGCCAGCGCCCTTAGGCCGGACCGGGGTCCCGTTCTTACCTCGGCCGGGTTCGCGCCAAAAAAGGAGGGCGTGGCGGAAACGTGTTGGCCGTCCACGATGGTGAAATTGATCGACAGGTGATGGCCTTCGAGACGCCAACCCCAGGTCGCCTCGGGGCTCGGATCGCCGAAAATCGTGAGGTAATACAACTCCGGATCGCGGTGGGCCGCCCCGCTTTCGAGCTCACGGAGAATCTCTTCGAGACTCATAATGGTGTGCGCCTTGATCAACCCCTGGTGACTGAGACCGGAAGCCAACAGCGCCTGGAGCAAATGACGCTGGGTGACGGTGAGGTCCCTGATGGGAATCCCGTTCCGCTGACGCGGCACGAAATGCCAGTTGTGACGCTCTTCTTCCTCGAACGCGAAGACGGTTGTCTCACTCTGTTCCGGCGTAAGCGCGGCAAGGAAATTCGCCGCGGTCTCGGCCATCTCCTTCGCAGCCGAAGATGGGTGATCGTGAGCGTGGGAGATCATAGCCAAACCGGAGACCAATACCGCGAGCGCAGTCATCAGAGCTCTCATTTCACCAGCATGCTCACAATCAGACCGCATGACAACGCAATTTTGCCTGGAGCCGATCAGGCCCAAATACAACGAAATATTCGCCGTGCGACCCGTGAGCAGGTTCGGTCACTCCACACCTGCGCCAATGACTTTTTCGGAGAATGCTCAGATGCCGCCCCGTTCGGCAGCCGGAATGAAGCCGCTCGAGCGTGCTCTATTGTTAGAACATTAAATGATTCGGAATCCTGGGCGTCGTTCAGGTATCAATGGCCCCCGCATTCAATGGTAAGCGAATTGGTCAGAGCCGGATTCTCCGGCCGCCAAACCGATTACTCCCAAATCCCAACCCAAATAGACATGATGAAAAGCCTCATAAAAACTATTACCGTTTTCGGCGTCGGTTGCGCCGTCGCATCCGCACAGGCTCAGTTTACGGAAACCGTTCTTTTCGACGACTTCAACTCTTACACGGACAACTCGTTCGTTGTGGCGGGCCAGGCCCAGACAGCGCTGGTGTCCAATGGCAATGGCGGGAACGCCATTCAATACACAAACACGACAGGTGAAGAAGGCGGCTTCTTCGCCCAAGGGTTTGATTGGGTTCCCCTCGTGCAGCCCGGTCCCGGCGGGCCCAACACCAGCACCAATCTCGCCGATTACCAAATCACCTTCGACTTCACCTTCACCAGTACCTATATTCCGGGCAACGCAATTGAAATCTGGGTTAAAGACGAACCAAGCCAGTCGGCCAATCTCTACGACGTCGGCACCGGAAGTTTCGAAACCGGTGTTACCCAAACCGTGTCGTTCACTTTGGAGGATCCGGTAACGACCGATCCCTTCGGCTACCCGGGCCAGGCCTTCGCTCCGACGATCGACGAATGGCAGATTCGGATCAACGTTCTCGACTTCGGTTCGCCCGCCAGCGAAACCGTCGTTTTCACGGTCGACAATTTCGAACTTGCGACCGTTCCCGAACCATCGACCGTTGCGCTCCTGATGGGCGGCCTGGCAGTGGTGTTCGTCGTATTTCGCCGCCGCAAAGGTTGAGCTTCAACTTGATTCTCGGGATTTGAACGAAAACCCTCCCCCGTTGCGGGGAGGGTTTTTTGTTTTCCGCCGAGGCCAATGGCCCACGAGGGATCAAACCAACCCCAGGTAGCCGGTGCCATAAACGGTACCGCCGGAGGGGCTCCGAATGAGAGAAGAGGTCTAATGTTAGCACGGACCGGGGATTGAGCCTACTGACGATCCTTCGAAACCTAATTCGATTCCCGGCAGCCTCGGAATGCAAGCGGCTGAGGTTTTTCAGCCTCTTCGAGGTTACAGGAAGGCGACGATTCGTCGGAACCCCTCTTAAGCCGCGACCAGAAGCATGCACATTTCAATTTTTAGTGGTAGGTATCGCCATAACACTTCAGCATTCGTTCACCCCTGATCGTCGTCCAATGAGCAAAAAGCTTTTTCTTTTATCCGCCTGGTGTTGCCTCGGATCGTTGCCGCAAATCCTGTTCGGCGAGGGTTCGGTTCCTGTCCCTCGCGAGAGGCCGCAACTCAATGAGGAACGCACCACCTTCGTGGCCGATAACGGACGGCTGATGCGAGGGCCTTACCAGTCCACCGAATGGAGTTCGGCGCCGCCGTTCGAGGAGCTCGAGGCAATTCGGGACCTCGGGTTCAACGCCGTTCATCTTTACGCGGAGGTCTTCGACCTCAATTACCCGACCCCGGGCAGCAATACTCCCGGTTACGCGGCGGACCGGGTGGACAGTGTGGTGAATTCAACCCGCGAACTGGGTCTTTACCTGATCATGACCATCGGCAACGGCGCCAACAATGGAAACCACAACCCGGAATACGCGCGCGACTTCTGGGAGTTCTACGCGCCGCGTTACAAGGACGAGACCCATGTGCTCTTCGAAATCCACAACGAACCGGTCGCCTGGGGGCCTCCCTATCTCACTCACACCACGCCAACCGGGGGGCTGGATCTGCAGGTCGAGGCTTACAACGTCATTCGCTCGCACGCGCCCGACACCCCCGTGCTGTTGTTCAGCTACGCGGTGATGACCAGCACCCAGAACGTGCTCATCGATATCGAGGCCTTCAATGAAGCGGTCTACGGAGAATCGCACGTCGCCTGGACCAACAAGGCGGTCGCTTTTCACGGCTACGGCGGCGAGGACACCGCCGGAGCGGTCAAAGGATTGCTGGCCGCGGGTTACCCCTGCTTCATGACCGAATTTATCAGCACCCCCTGGGGCGGCAGCGCCGAGGGCCAGGACGTGGAACTTACGGCGGAGCTCGAAAACCTCAAGATTTCCTGGCTCAACTTTCTGACCGTCCCCCCCGACGGTGTATCACCGCTGGTGACCATCCCAAGGCATTACCAGGACCTGATCGATGTCAGCGGCTTATCCTGGATGCCCGACTTCGGCGACTGGCCGGCGCAACGCGGCGTTTTCCACAGTTCCGACGGCATGGCGCCCAAGACCACTTCCCAATTCGTCAACAACGTATTGACCGGCCCCCTGGGCATCTCCGCGGTGGATTTCGATCTGGGCGGACAAGGCGTGGCTTACCACGTCGAGGAGGACGTCAACCCTACAGGTCGCTACCGGCCGGACGAGGGCGTCCATATTGTCGGTATTCCCGGTACCCGAGGCGACAGTGCCGTTCGAGCGAATCACGACGGCGAGTGGCTGGAATACACCATCCACGTTGTGGAGGCGGGTTACTACGATCTGACACTTCAGTACGCCGCCCCGGGTGAAACTCAGGTGCGTATCCATTATCAAGGTACGGACCGGACCGGGGTCTGGGATTTGCCGGCCACGGGTGATCTCACCTCCCGGCAGGAAGAAACCCGTCAGGTCTTTCTGGAACGCGGACAGCGAATTTTGCGCCTGGAGATCGTCACCGGGGGATTGGACATCGACGGAATGAAACTGACCCCGGCAGCTGAAGGACCGATTCCCAACGGCGCCTACCGGTTGGTGCACCGGGAAACCGGTCTCGCCATGACCAACGACACCGCCAACCACCATGTGGTCGCGAACCCGCCGAACCAAAGCAATGCTCAACGGTGGAATCTGACCCACCTCGGAGCGGGACAGTACCGTTTTTCCTCCGTCGCGAACAACCGGTACTGGAGCTTCGGAAATCCAATCGGTATGGTCTGGTGGTGGGACGTCGCCTCCCGGGTGCAACGCGCCACGGTTCGCATCACCGACGACGGCTACTTCCTGTTGTCCACCGCCCATGTCGGCCACGACCTGGTGGTGACCAACGGTCAGGTGCGCAACACCTTTCATTCCCCGGAATCTCCTTCTCTCTGGGCGATCCTTGGACCAGGGGATCCCTTGTTTCCCTACGGCCTCGCCGCCTCCTACGCGTCGCCCAGCCAGATCAATCTCAGTTGGCAGGCTCCCGCCGGAGCGGAGAGTTACAACGTGATGCGTTCCACGACCAGCGGCGGACCGTACACCATGATCGCATCGGGCGTGACTTCGACAAATTTCACTGACGGCGATCTCGATCCGGAGACGACTTATTATTACGTGGTTTCGGCGGTGAGCTCCGCCGGCGAAAGCCTGGTCAGCCTGGAAGCCCGGGCCGCACATCTGCACGCCCACCTCAAGTTCGACCAAAGTCGTGGCAGCAACGCCCCCGATTCTTCGGGCAACGGGTGGAACGGCTCCCTTTCCAGCGGAGTCACCTGGACCGAGGGCCGGTTTGGCAACGCCATCCACCTTGATGGCAACAACGGCCACGTCACCCTGCCCGCCGGGGTCATGAGCGAGCTTGACGACTTCACCCTCTCCTTGTGGGTACTGGCTTCGGATCCGATCAATAGCTGGTCGCGTATCTTGGATTTCGGAACGGGCACGGAAAACTACATGTTCATCACCCCGCGTAACGGCATCAACAACAACGTGCGGTTCGCCATCCGCATACCGACTACCGGTGAGCAAACCATCACCGGCAACACACCCCTGCCGACCGGGGAGTGGACCCATGTCGTGGTCACCCTCTCCGGCTCCACCGGCACGCTTTACGTGGACGGCGTCGCCGTGGGCACCAACACCAACATGAACCTGAAGCCCTCCGACCTTGGAGAAACCACCAACAATTTCCTGGGCCGTTCCCAGTTCGGTTGGGATCCCTATTTCGGAGGTCGAATCGACGACTTGAGAATCTATGATCGGGCACTCACTCAATCCCTCGTTCAGGAACTCGCCACCCTGCCTCCGGCTCCCGCGGAGGTTTCCGCGGTGGCGGGGAACGGTCAGGTGACGCTCTCCTGGAATGCCGTCCAAGGCGCCGCCACTTACTCCGTCGCCCGGGCCACATCATCCGGCGGACCCTTTGTCACGGTAATCGAAGGCCTCGCCGGGACCGAGTACGTTGATTTCGGTCTCGCCGGCGGCACCACCTATTACTACGTGGTGACCGCATTCAACGACCATTTTGCCGGAGAAACCTCGAACCCGGTCGGCGCCACTCCGGAAGCGGCGCCCGTCGATCCGGTGGAATTGATGACGCCGTCGATTACGCTATCCAACGGCCAGGGCTTCCTCCGCCTGCCAAACTCCGCGGAGAATCGCATTTATCAACTCCAATATGCCGACAACCCGGGCGGACCGTGGGAAAACCACGGAGCACCCGTCAACGGTACCGGAGACGAACTCCAAATTCCCATAACAGTCGATCCCGAACAACCACAGGGCTTTTTCCGTATCGCCATTACCCCCTAACCTGAATAGTACTCGGCGAGAGAGCGTCTGCGCGGGAGGACCTATTCGGCTCAACAGGGTTTCTCGGTGGCGTGTCCGCTTGCGGACGCTTTTCCAATCATAAAAGCCCAGCACGGAAAGCACTCGCGATCCCTGAGCACCCGGG
>PXDC01000394.1 GCA_003565135.1 Verrucomicrobiota bacterium | reverse complement strand
TCTGCGCTTCCGCCTGACGGGGGAGGGCGTCGATATTTCGAACGACTGGGATTTCTGGGTATTTCCGCAGCGGGAAGTGCCCGAAGTGCCGGCGACTGTGGATGCGGGTTTGCATCCGGTCCTGGCGGAGCGCTATCCCGGATTGGTTGAGCGCGAAGGTTCGGCCGAGGCGGACTTGCTGGTTGTTTCGGCGATCGGACTGGAGGAAGTCGAGTTTTTAAAGCGCGGCGGGGATGTTCTCCTGTTGGGTACCGAGCCGTTCCTGATTCATGAAGGCTACGACCGGTTTCGCTCCGGTCTGGGAGCGAGGAATCACCATAATGTGGGTACGGTCATCGCCGATCATCCGATTTTCGCCGACCTGCCGCATGAAGGCTGGGGCGACTGGCATTTTTATACGATCCTGAATGGCGCAACCCCGGTTCGTATCGATGAACGGGACATGGGCGGTTTCGATCCGATCATCGAAATCATCAGTTCGGCGGCGGACATCAGGCGTCAGGCGGCTCTTTTCGAGCGCCGCGTCGGGGAGGGGCGGCTGCTCGTCTCAAGCTCGCCGGTCAACCTCGAAAACCCGGCGTCGGTGGCGTTGTTCGACGGGATGCTGCGGTATGTCAGCGGACCGGACTTTCAGCCGCCACTGGTTCTCGACCCGGAAGTGCTGGAGGACGACATTGCTGGGCCGGTCGCGCTCGATCCAAACAACCTCCTGCCGACGCCCGACTTTCGGAGCCGCCGTCACGTTCGAGCTCACTGGGAGCCCTACGGCGCCGGGTTCGAGCACGACCGAACGGTGGGCCGGATTGGGGGCGCATCCCTGCGGCTTGGGATCACGCCCGACGAGGCGGCCGAAAACCCCGGCCGTTTCGTCGGCGCCGTGGCGCCCACGGTGACCTTCGATTCGACCCCGGAAGAAATCCGGCTCTCCGCCTGGTATAAGACCGAGGAAGTGACCGGGCGCGTTGGGAACGATCTCCTGTTTTCCGTCGGCGTCCGTTACCGGGACGGGCGAAGGGACCGGTTCCGCGCTCCGCTCCAGACGGGAACGAACGACTGGCAATACGTGGAGAAAATCTGGCGCCCGGAAGGGGAGCTCCGTTCGCTCGATCTTCACGTCGGAATGGCCAGAAAGACCGGAACCGTCTGGATCGACGACGTGTTTCTCGGACCGGCTGACGCGGCGAGAGTCGCTGACGTGTCACCTTCGGAGGAATGGAGCCGGGAACCCGTGACCCTTCGTTTTCCGGCCGGCGCCTCGTATCGCATCGACGAAGGCGACTGGGTTTCGGCGTCCGAGGTGACAATCTCCCGACAGGGAGTTACCCGGGTGGCGATCAGAGCGGATCAGAATGGTCAGGCGACGGAGGTCCGCGAGATCCGGATCGACGCCACGGAACCGAATCTGGAACTATCTACTGAGCCCCCGCTCGACCAGGCCGGCGGCGAATACATGGCGCCCGCCGGAACGGCCTTTCACCTCGCCGCCAACGATCCATTTTCGGGGGTGGAACGCATTGAATTCCGGGTCAACGACGGCGACTACCAGGTTTATGAGGAGCCGTTCACCCTTCCACGCGGCACGCATACACTTTCCGCCCGGGCAATTGATCGTGCCGGAAACGTGAATACAAATATTTCCGGAGGAATGATCACCGGAGGGGAAACCACCGCACTGACTGTTTCCGTTCAATAGTTAACTTCAATGAAATCGGAATAACCAACCCTCTGACCACCCTTGCTGAAACCTTTCCCGCCAGGGAGCTTCAGAAGGTGGTCAAACTCACAACAACAATGACAAAACTATATCCAGTTGCATTCCTGATCAGCATGCTGATCGTCGCGGGCCACACAGGCCACGCCCAGGTTACCTCTTTGTCCGAGGAGGCGGAAATCGTCATCGGAGAACAACCCCAGAATACAACCGTCATGGAGGGACGCACGGCTGAGTTCTCCGTGGAAGCGTTTGTGGTCGGCACCGACCACGACCACCTTTTGCAGCCTTTTCTTGAGTACCAATGGCAACGAGACGGCGAAGACATCGAAGGTGCGACTTCGGCGAGTTATTCGACCGGTGTGCTTTCCCTGGCTGACGATGGCGCCGAGTTTCGGGTGGTTGTTTTCCTTTCCGGTTGTGCTGTTGAGGTGAGCGACACTGCGGTGTTGACTGTGGACGCGGATGAGCAGCCGCCCGAAATTCTTTCCGCCGCGGCCATCGAACAAGACTCGGGGTGGATGTATATCGGTGTGTGTTTTGACAAAGCACTCGACCCGGTCACCGCGGAGAACCCAGACCATTACCTTGTCGACGGTTCGACTCCGTCTTCGGCCGTTCTGCAGGAGAACGGCACGTCCGTTCAGTTACGTGTATGGTCGTTCGCCAGCTCGACGTTTAACGTTACGGTAGACGGAGTGGAGGACCTTTTTGGTGGCAATGTCGCCAACACATCGGCCCAGGGGCAGGTGTCGGCGATGAAGTTCGATGAGATCGGCGGGACGGTCTCCGGTGCGGAGGGAAGCACGCTTGTGTGCTCGGAAGGAACATTCCTGGCCCGCACGGCGGTGCGCGGGCTGCGCTCAAGTACCGATACCGTCCATTTTATCTATCAGCAGATTACCGGGGACTTCGATGTGGCGGTTCAGTTCACGGAGATGGATGAGATCACGAGTTCCACCCGAGGCGGTCTCATGGTTCGGGGATTTTTGACTCCGCAATCCTTTAACTACTGGATCGGCACCTACCCGGAAACGACAACCAACTATTGGGTCGCGACCATGAGGACGGAAACAGGCGGGGGTACTGTCATCCCGGATGACAGCTTTGTCGAACGTGAGCCAGGATTCGCTTTCCCTAACGCCTGGGTGCGCTTGCAGCGGGAAGGGAGTACGATACGGGGCCATTACTCGACGGACGGCGTGAATTGGACGCAGCTTGGGGATGACCAGCAGTTTGAGTTTCTGCCAGACACGCTTTATGTTGGAATGGGGAGTATGACCTCTCTGGCGTCCGCCGATGTTATCGGAAACTTCGGTTATAGGAATTATGGTCCTTACGACGAGTTCGAAGCGCAGTTCGCGTATTCCGCGACGAGCGAGTCGCATGTCGAGCCCGTCGCTTGGTCGAATCCCCAGGATCCCAATACACAGGCCATCGGCGACTTCGAGTTCGAGGATGCCACCGTTGTCATCCAGCAGGATCCTCAGGACACCTCGGTCGAAGAAGGGAAAACAGGAATGTTTTCTGTGCAGGCAACTGCGGAGGGAAGCTCCGACGATCGGCTGGAGTTTCAGTGGCAACGAAACGGAGTCGATATCGATGGAGCGACTTCGTCCAGTTATGTCCTGTCCCCGGTTTCGATCGAAGAGGACGGCGACGAGTTTCGAGTGATCGTATATGTGCCAGGTTGTTCGATGGTCACAAGCGAGACTGCGACGCTCGACGTATATCCGGATGTCGTGCCGCCGGGAATTGTCTCCACGGCGAGTCTGGACGGAGAGTTTGTTGGCGTTTGTTTCGACGAGGCCGTTGATCCAGCGACTGCTGAGAACCCGGCAAATTATTCGCTGAACGGAGGCGCATCCGTCACAGAGGCGGTTCTTCGGGAGGATGGAGAATCCGTAAAACTGACGGTATCTGGGCTGACATCCAGCACCTTCTCCCTGACTGTGAACGGCGTTCAGGATCTCTTCGGCAACGCCGGTAGTGCCTCCGCGGATGGAAGGGTGCTCGGCCTGACCATGGATGAGATCGGCGGAGCTGTTGAGGGCTTCGAGGGATCGGCCTTTGTTTGTTCTGAGGATGCGATCGAGGCGCGGACCGCCGTCCGCGGTCTTCGGTCATCGTTCGATACCGTCCATTTCCTTCACGAGCAGGTTACCGGCGATTTCGATTTCCGCGTGCAGTTTACGGAAATGGAGTTTGTCAACTCCTCCACGAGGGGAGGACTGATGATCCGGGAAAGCCTGGCGCCCGATGCCCGCAATTACTGGGTCGGAACCTATCCCGAGACAACCACCGACCGGTGGGTTGCGACGGCCCGCTTTACCGAAGGTGGAGGGACTCCGATACCCGATGATAGTTTCGTGCTTCGCGAAGATGGATTCGCGTTTCCCAATGCCTGGGTGCGGCTGAAGCGCGAAGGGGAGACTATTAGCGTTTATTACGGGACGGACGGTGTGAACTGGACTCAACTGGGTCATGATTTTGTTCCGGAGGTCCCGTATCCGGACACTGTTTACGTGGGCCTGGGAAGCATGACTGGGGTTCCCGGCGGGGACGTATTAGCGACTTTTGGTTACCGTGACTACGGCCCGTTTGAAGATCTCGGGGATATCGTTCGTCCGCCGCTTTCCCTCGTGCATTCGGGCGGCG
>PXDC01000206.1 GCA_003565135.1 Verrucomicrobiota bacterium | reverse complement strand
CCTCGATCGCCATGCGGCACGGAGCGCCCACGGCGACGATTTACGGGGCGAGCAAAGCGGCGTTGGATTCGCTGACGAGAGGGCTCGCCAAGGAACTGGCGCCGGGGATCCGGGTCAATGCGGTCGCTCCCGGAGTCATCGAGACCCCTTTCCACGACAAGGTGAGCACGCCGGAGAAAATGGAGGAGTTCCGGCGGTCCACCCCGCTCGGCCGGAACGGCCGTGCCGTCGATGTCGCCCGCGCCATTGCCTTTGTGATCGAGAACGATTTTGTCACCGGAGAGACCGTCGACGTCAACGGCGGGCTATTTATGCGTTGAAAATTATTTCTTCCAATGCCCGTAATCGTTCTCCTGTTTTCCGGCTGCGGGACTGCAGGGAAATGTCCGTTGAATACAAGGATTGAATACACAGAAGTTACAAATATGGAAACGACACCCGCTGTTACACGCACACGGGAAATTGATTTGATTCTCCGCGAAACCTTTTTCGGTAACCCCGACCGTTCCTCGGTCACGGTGAGCCGCGACGGGATATATCTAGCCTACCTTGCGCCGCATAACGGGGTGATGAATGTGTGGGTCGAGTCCATCGCCGGCGGAAGCGCGCGGCCGGTGACTGCTGCCGATCGACGTCCAATTCGTTCCTACTTCTGGGCGCACAACAACGAGCAGATTGTTTACGTTCAGGACAAAGCCGGAGACGAAAACTGGCGGCTCTATGCGGTCGATATCGAGGGCGGCGCCGAGGTCGAGCTCACTCCCTTTGACGGGGTGCAGGCCCGCGTGGTTGCCACGGATCGCGATCATCCCGATGAGATTCTCGCGGCCATCAACAACCGTGTGCCGCAGGTCCATGACGTCGTGCGAATCAATACACGAACCGGGGCGCGCGAATTGGTTTTCCAGAATGATGAAGGTTGGACGGGTTTTGTCGCGGACGCGACCCTTGCCCTCCGGGTGGTCACTCGTGTTACGCCGGACGGAGGCGAGCTCGCGATGATCCGTGACACCGACGATGGCGACTGGCGCGAGCTTGCCCATTGGTCCATGACTGACTCGATGAGTTCCCATCCTATTGGCTTTGCGCGCGACAACGAGACGCTATACCTGTCCGACTCGCGCAATGCCGACACTGCGGGGCTTTACGCTGCGAAAACCGGCGATGACGGCAGTTCCCAGTATGAATTAATTGCCCGTGACGATCGCGCCGACCTTTACGGCGCAATACAACACCCCGAGACCGGCAGGCTTCAGGCGGTTTCCTTCCAATACAAACGCGTCGAATGGAAGATCCTCGATGAGGCCATTTCGGACGATTGGCAGGTCCTGCGCGGAGTGGCCGATGGCGATTTTACGATTACGAGCCGATCCGCCGACGACAGCAAATGGACGGTCGCCTATACGGTCGATGATGGGCCAGTCAGGTATTACCTCTACGATCGCCTGAACCGTGAACCCCGTTTTCTGTTCGTGAACCGAAGTGCCCTTGAAGGAAAAACCCTTGCCACGATGAAGCCGGTTATCATCAATTCGCGCGATGGATTGGAGCTTGTCAGTTACCTTACGACGCCGCCCGGCATGACAGCGAGGGATCTGCCGATGGTTCTGCTCGTTCATGGCGGACCATGGGGTCGCGATTCCTGGGGTTACCACGCAATCCACCAATGGCTGGCCAACAGGGGATATGCCGTCCTTAGCGTCAACTTTCGGGGATCAACGGGACTTGGAAAATCCTTTATCAACGCCGCAAATCGGGAATGGAGCGGCCGGATGCACGATGACCTGATCGACGGAGTAGGATGGGCCGTTGACCAGGGCATCGCCGACGAAAGCCGCGTTGCAATCATGGGAGGCAGCTACGGCGGCTATGCTGCCCTTGTCGGCATGACATTCACGCCGGACGTTTTCGCCGCCGGGGTTTCGATTGTCGGACCGTCGCACATTCGAACGCTCCTGGAGTCGATTCCTCCCTACTGGGAACCGATCAAAGCCATGTTCGAGAAGCGGGTCGGCGGTCTGGACGAAACCGGATTTCTCGACCGCATCTCACCGCTGACTCACGTGGAGCAGATTCGCCGTCCGCTCCTCATCGGTCAGGGCGCCAACGACCCCCGAGTCAAGGAAGCCGAGAGCGAGCAGATCGTCGCTGCCATGCAGGAGCGAAATATCCCTGTGACCTACGTCGTGTTCCCGGACGAGGGGCACGGCTTTGCCCGCCCGGAAAACTCAATCGCCTTTTGGGCAGTCACTGAAGCTTTCCTTGCGAAGTATCTCGGTGGCCGCTACGAACCTATAGGTGAGGCGATCGGTGCATCCACGGCCACGGTCCCGAACGGCGCCACTCTGGTTCCGGGATTGAACGAGGCGATCGGCGATTGAAACGGTTTTTTCTGAAACGTGAGTGCTCGAACGGGCTGTCGGGGGGACTGGGTACGGCGGCTTTCAGCCTTGCCCGCGGCTTCGGGATATTGATTGGTGGGGAACAAAAAAAGCCGCAAACCATTGGGCTTGTTGATAGGAAATTCAATTTATGTTCCGTCCGACTGGTGCAGAGGTTGGCGATTGAGTTCGGCCTTGTTGATAGCTGATATTGTAGTTGCTTCCACGCAAGCTGATGAGCCACAATTTACCCTACTGCTTGCTGCTTTAGAATATACAGGACTGACAGGTGTATTTAACGGAGGCAGCCAATACACAGTATTTGCACCAACTGATGAGGCTTTCGGCAATCTTGTTGGGGCTGTATCCGGACTCTTAGATCCAGATATACTTGAAGATGATGGGGCATTTGCTGCAATTGATGCATTGCTTGGAGAAGGTACTGTAGCTGATGTACTTCTTTACCATGTAACTAACGGCCGGCTTGCCGCAAACAGTGTTGTGCCACCAGTTCCTGATCGAAATATTCAGACGTTATTAGGTGCTCCGTTTAGCGTGACATCAGGAGGCCAGATCAATGCAGTTGGCAGTACCGCTAAAATTCTAATACTAAATATTTCTGCATCAATCGGTATTATTCACGTAATTGATGCGGTTCTGCTTCCAATTGACCTTGGATTATAGAATCATACTGAGGTTTAGGTAGTTACTTACATAGCCCAGGCATTTAAAAATGTCTGGGATTTTTTTAATCAGGAAATTGTCTCCATCAGACAAAAGCAATTCAGCCTGCCAATTTATACCTCATGGGTAAACAGCGGAATATTCTCTGCCGCTTCCCGCTTGATCCGTTCAATTTCATCGCTGGTGAGCGGCTCAAATTCAGGCATAATTCTCATCGCCATCTCAAACAAATCTTCGTTGCCCGGAGGCAGTGCGAGCGTAATTGGATGGGAGAGAGCAAACCGCAATCCCAGTCGCGCTTCATCGGGATCGGTCATCGGTTCATACCAGGCTTTGGGGATATTTCGCTCGGCACCTTCACGCCAGTGTCCTTTTGCCATCGCTTTCAGTGCGAGAATACCCATTTCATTTTCATGGGCTCGCTGCATAACCTTCGGGCCAAAATTACCTGCATACCACGAAGAGGCTGAAAACGGAAACATGATCGTGTCAAAATCAAAACGGTCCATCAGGGCCATAGCGGCTTCAACCGAATGCGCAGAAAAGCCGATATGTTTGATCAGGCCTTCAACTTTTGCTTCCAGGATCATTTCCATTGCTCCGTTCGGGGCAAATATCCTGTCCACATCTTCGAGTTCAGTTACGGCATGTAGCTGGTAGAGATCAAAATATTCGGTTTCAAGCTTTTTGAGTGATGCCTCCAGTTCTCTTCTTGCACCGGCTTTATCTCTTACGCCGGTTTTGCAGGCTAAAACAATATCTTTTCGATAGGGTTTTAATGCAGGCCCAAGTTTTTCTTCGGCATCACCGTAAGATGGTGCCACATCAAAAAAGTTGATGCCGCGGTCAATTGCCGCTTTAACCCGTTCGGATGACTGTTCCGGGGTGGCATTCATCACTACAATGCCGCCGAATCCCAAAATAGAAAGTTTGAGCCCGGTCCGTCCAAGTGTTCTTTTTTCGAGTTTACCGGGTGTCTGTTCTCTGGCGATGGCTGATAAACTTGCAGGAAAAAGCCCCAGTAAACCTGCGGCGCCTGCTGCGTGTCGGATAAATGTTCGTCGTTTCATACCAGTGTCTGTTTTAGATTTGGTGTTCTTCCCAAGATATCAATTTATTGTTTAGCAGGATTCTAAATTATTTCACCATTAGGCCCACACTAAATCGTTGATAGGAAATTCAATTTACGTTCCGTCCGACTGGTGCAGAGGTTGGCGATTGAATTCGGCCTTGGCAAGGCGATTTTCCGGCTTCCAAGGGTGAGTTCTGGTCATTGAGGTGGGTTTCGTTGGCCTTGAACCATCACCGGCAGCT
>PXDC01000530.1 GCA_003565135.1 Verrucomicrobiota bacterium | reverse complement strand
GTACGGCGCCGACATCCTGCGCCTCTGGGTGGCCAGCCTCGATTACCGCAACGACGCGGCCATCTCCGAGGAAATCCTCCGCCACGTCGCCGACACCTACCGCGGCCTGCGCAACACGCTCCGCTTCCAGATCTCCAACCTCTTCGATTTTGATCCCGATCATAACCGGGTCCCGTTCGACGACCTCGACGCCATCGACCAGTGGGTGCTGGCGAAGACCGCCGAACTCACCCGTCAGGCCACGGACGCTTACGAGGCGTTCGAGTTCCAGAAGGTCTACCAGCTCTGCAATCACTTTTGCACGGTTACTCTCTCGGCCACCTACCACGACATCCTGAAGGACCGCCTCTACACACTCGGCCCGGACAACCCCCATCGGCGATCCTCCCAGACAGCGATTTACGAGGTTTTTCACAGTCTCGTCCGGCTCCTGGCACCCATTCTCACATTCACTTCCGACGAAGCCTGGGCCTACGCACGGACCGACCGCGATTTCAGCGATTCGTCCGTTCACCTCGAGGATTGGCCGGACCCGCCCGAGGCATGGAGCCAATCCGGGGCGGCGGAGGAAATCGACCGGCTCCTCAAGCTTCGCGGCGATGTCCTGGAAAAGCTGGAAGCCGCGCGCCAGAACAAGGAGATCGGAAAGTCGCTGGAAGCCCGGCTTTCCCTCGGCCTGCCCGGGGATTCCCCCCTCCGCCCCCTGCTGGAAAAACATGACGGGTTTTTGCCCGAACTTTTCATTGTTTCCGCGGTCTCCATCGAATTCGGGAACACAGCGAGTATCGATGTCCAACACGCCACCGGAAACCGGTGCCCTCGCTGCTGGCGCTGGGTTCCCGAATTGATCGAAAGCGAAAACGGAACCGAAATGTGTCCCCGCTGCATTGAGGCGGTGCACGCACCTCCCTCACCCTCAGGATCAGAGCGATGAAAAAAAAGAAATCCCAAAAGAAGGTATCCCCGGCAAAAAAGGCCGCCGCGAAAGCGCCGTCCCGCAAAACCGCCGCCGGAAAAAAAAGTACCCCCACCGCCAGCAAAAAAATTTCGAAAAAAACCGCCGGGGTCCCGCCCAAGAAGACCGCCGCGAAGCATGCAAACAAAAAGAAAAAAGCTTCTGTGAAAAAAGCAAAATCCGCCACATCGTCCGCCGCCAAAAAGAAGTCGGCTCAAAAAACCACTGCCACAAAAAAGACCGGCGCGACCAAGAAGGCCGTCAAGAAAACCGCCGCCAAAAAGACCGCCGCTCCGAAAAAGGCGTCGAGCACGAAAGCCAAACCCGTCGCGTCGCGGAAGGGATCCGCCGGAAGCGGCGCGGCAAAGAGCCGTCCCATTGCTTTTTCGCTGGAAGAAGCTCGCGAAGTGGCCCGGTCCCGTTCCGCCCAGGCGGAAAAGGCCCCGCGAAAAACCGCCCCGGCAGCGGCCAGGAAAGCCGCCGCCCAGTCCGAGGAACCCAAGCAGGAAGCCCGGGTTCTCGGCGCCGCTTCCCTGACCGATATTCTGGGTCGCAACCCGCATAGCGACAAACATCCGGCGGTCGCCGCGGAAAAAGAGGTGCCCAAAAAATTCGCGCCCTATTTCAAACTGCTGATCGAACTGCGCGATCACGTCCTGACGGAACTGGACCTGCACACAAAAGATACGCTGAAGCGATCCAGCAAAGAAGACTCCGGCGACCTGTCCAGCTACAGCCAGCACATGGCCGACGCCGGAACCGATTCCTTCGACCGTGATTTTGCCCTGAGTCTCGTCTCCAGCGAACAGGAAGCCCTGTCTGAAATCGAAGCGGCCATCAGCAGGATCCACAAGGGGACGTACGGGATATGCGAAATCACCGGAAAACCGATTCGCAAGGAACGCCTGCTGGCCGTCCCGTTCGCCCGCTACTCCGTCGAAGGGCAGGCCGAATACGAAAAAGGCGTCCGGAGACCGGCCCAGCGCGGCGGGGCCTACCTGGATTCGTCGGACGATACCAACGAGTTTTTCTCCGAGGACTCCGAAGACTGAGAAGATGGCGGAGGATAACCTTTTGACCGCTCTCCACCGGCGGACGGCTCCATTCGCGGGGCTCCCGCCCACACCATGGTCCATCCGCCAAAATCCGCCGGATGGGCTCCCGTTTCTTCAGCGGCGCCTATCCATAGACCCGTGAAATTGCGCCGCAACCTCTTCCCGACCAGCGCCGGCCGCACCCTTCACCGCATGAGCCGGTACAAACGCCTTTACGTTATTGCGGTCGCCGTCTTCCTCCTCGACCAGGTCACCAAGACCTGGATTTATTTCGCGGTCGCTTTCGCCACCGACCGAATCGAGGTGATTCCGGGCTTCTTTTACATCGTCCACTGGGGCAACACCGGCGCCGCCTGGGGAATCCTGCAGGGAATGAGCTACTGGCTGGCCCTCCTGGCCGTCATTGCCCTCGCGGCCATCTTTAAACTCCGCCACCACCTCTCCCTGCGGACCCCCGCGGCCCAGACCTGCTTCGGGTTCCTCTGCGGCGGAATTGTGGGCAACCTCGTGGACAGGATTGTGCACGGCTACGTCATCGATTTTCTCGACTTAAGGTTCGGACAATTCGCCTGGCCCGCCTTTAATGTGGCCGACAGCGCCATTTGCATTGGCGTCGGCCTTTACATCTTCTACTCCTTCGTCAAACCGGAGAAACTGGATCCACCCCATCCCTGACGGTGATGGTGCTTCCACTCATTCGACGTTCTGCACCTGCTCGCGGATGCGCTCGAGTTCGTTCTTGCATTCGATCACACACTTGGAAATGCGAAGATCGTTGGCTTTGCTGCCGATCGTATTCACTTCGCGATGGATCTCCTGAAGCAGGAACTCGGCTTTCCTGCCCACCGGCTCACCGCTCTCATCCAACAATCCACCCAATTGCCCGAGATGGCTCTTCAGGCGGGTGACCTCCTCGGTGACATCGCACCGATCGGCAAAAAGAGCGATTTCCTTGAGGACCCGTTCATCGTCGGGATCCAGGTCGAGGCCCGCCTGGCGAAGCCTCTGGTGAAGGATCTCACGGTATCGGGGAGTCACCTCGACCGCGTGGCGGCCGATGTCGGCGGTGCCCTTTTTCAGGAAGCCAAGGCGCGTCCGCAGGTCGGCGGCCAGCGCGTTTCCCTCCCGTTCCCGCATCGCGGTCAAGGCGCCGAGGGCTTCGTCCACCCCCGCTTCGATCCGTTCGCGAACCGACGTCGCCGGCGGCATCGACGTGGCCTCGGAAACCTGCGAGGCAATTCGGTACAAGAGGTCGAGATCGGGAGCAAACGCCACCCCCTGGCGCTCGGCCAACTCACGCAAACGCTCGAGGGCCTCGCCCACGGCCTCGTCCCTCCAGACCGGAACACCCCCTTCTCCGGAAACCTCGGCACGGAGCGACACATGCACCTTTCCCCGTTTCACGGCTCCGCGCACCCGCTCCGCCACGACCGGCTCAAGCTCCTGCCACTCCCGGGGAAGCGACACCGACACATCGAGGTTACGTTTGTTGACCGAGGAAATCTCCACCCTCACCTCGTAATGCCCTTCCGTTACCGTCGCGCGGCCGTATCCGGTCATGCTGATCATGGTGTCTCCCCCGCCGCATCGATCAGCCGGGACGCTTCCTGTACGTCCTTGTCTCCGCGCCCGCTCAGGTTCACCACCAGGATGGAATCCGGGGACATCCGCGGTGCCCGTTTGGCCGTGTAGGCCAGGGCGTGGGACGACTCCAGCGCGGGAATAATTCCCTCGGTTCGCGCGCACAACCGAAACGCCTCCAAGGCTTCGGCGTCCGTCGCATAGGCGAAGTCAATGCGTTCGAGGTCCCGGTAATACGCGTGCTCCGGCCCGATAGCCGCGTAGTCCAGTCCGGCTGAGACCGAATGGGTGAGATCGATCTGCCCGTCGGGATTCTGCAGGATAAAGGTTTTGCAGCCCTGCAGAACCCCCAGCCGGCCGCCCTCGAAACGGGCGGCGTGGCGCCCGGGACTGATCCCGGAACCCCCGGCTTCGACCCCCACCAGCCGGACCCCCGCATCCTCCAGGAACTCGAAAAAGAAACCGATGGCGTTGCTTCCTCCGCCGACACAAGCCACCATCTCGTCCGGAAGCCTTCCCTCCGCTGCCACGATCTGGCGCCGGGTTTCTTCGCCGATCACCTTGTGAAAGTTCCGCACCATCATCGGGTAGGGATGCGCCCCCAGCGCCGACCCGAGGACGTAATGGGTTGAACGTACGTTGGTCACCCAATCACGCATGGCTTCGTTGATCGCTTCCTTGAGTGTTTTTTGCCCGGCCTCCACACCGCGCACCTCCGCTCCGCAGAGGCGCATCCGGTAGACATTGAGGGCCTGGCGTTCCATATCCACGGCCCCCATGTAAATCACGCATTCCAAACCGAGTTTCGCACAGACCGAGGCTGTGGCGATACCGTGTTGTCCCGCCCCGGTCTCGGCAATCACCCGTTTCTTGCCCATTCGCTTGGCCAATAAAGCCTGTCCCAGGGCATTGTTGATTTTGTGCGCGCCCGTATGCAGCAGGTCTTCGCGTTTCAAATACACGCGGGCCCCGCCGAGATGGCCGGTCAGCCGCTCGGCGAAATAAAGTTCGGTCGGGCGGCCCGCGTAGGCCTTCAACTGCCGCTCCAATTCACGGTGAAACGCCTCGTCCGCCCACGCCTCCCCGTAGGCTTCGGCAAGCTCAAAGAGCGGTGTCACCAAAGTCTCCGGGACGTACATGCCGCCGTAGGGACCGAAATGTCCCGAAGCGTCGGGCAGCTCGTGACGCGAGGCCTGAGATGAAACTGACTTCATATCCGGCCGAGGCTAGATTTCCCCCGTCCCTGAGTAAAGCGTTTGTTCAAACCGGCCGAGCCCCGGCCTTTACGTGCGCTTGACCGTGACCAGGGTGATGTCGTCCGCGTAGGTCGAAGCCTTGGCGGCAAAGCGATCGATGCTTTCAATGATTCCCTGATTGAGTTCCCGGGCCGACCGGTTGCGCAGCGTTTTGACCACGTCGGCAAGACGTCCCCCGGAAAACTCGATCCCCTCCTCGTTACACGCTTCCGTAACCCCGTCCGTGTAAAGCACGAATATATCGCCGCTTTCGAAGCTCACCTCCTTTTCCTCGATCACGGAATCAAAGAGCTCGCTCGGTACCATCCCCACGGCCATGCCCTCCGAATCGAGGGAATCGGTGACGTAGATTCCGGTTTTTGCGTCACGATGAGACAGCAGAGGAAGCTCGTGGCCGCAACGCGACAACGTTATCCGCCCGTGGGGCACATCGACCACCGCGTACGTCATGGTGATGAACATATCGCCGCGCATGTCCGGGGCCATCGACCGATTCAACTCGGAGAGCACCTTGGAGGGGGAGTCGAACAACCGGGCGAAATGCCGGAGATTCGTCCGGCAAATGGTCATGAGGAGCGACGCGGGAATCCCTTTTCCGGAAACATCGGCCACGGCGATGCCCAGGCGATTGTCGGAGAGCGGAAAAAAGTCGTAGAGGTCGCCCCCCACCTTCTGTGCCGGTATGTAGTAGGCGTCGATATCCAGGGAATCAATCCGCGGATACTCGGCCGGCAGAAGCATTTGCTGGATGTTGCTCGCCAGGGAAAGATCGACATCCAGTTTCTTCTTTTCCAGTTGCAGGTTGAGCAGGGCCGAATTGTGAATCGCCAGTCCCGCCTGTTCGGCGAGGGACCGGATGAGGGAAACGTCGTTCTCGTTGAAGGAAAGCCCGTCGGAGGGATTGGCCACCGCGAGGACGCCGATGAGTTGGTTGCGGAAGAGTATCGGGGCCGCAATCAACGAATTGACCACCAGGGAGGGATCGTCGTGCCGCAGGATCCGGTCGTCGGCGGCCCCGTCCTCGATCAGGATAACCTCGCCGCTCCGCGCGGCTTCGCCGATCACCCCCTCGCCCATTTCCAGGACCTCGGATTTGAGGATCTGCTCGATAAACTTCGCGCGGGTCGTCAATTTGACCTTGGAACTCTCCGGAAGCGCGCGCTGCGGCGGGAAAAGCCCCTCGACCGCGGCTCCCTTGAGTTTTCCGTCCGCGTTTCGTTCGAACACACACGCGCTCAATGCACCGCTGCTGAGAATGGCTGCATGGACAATGCGCTGGAAGAGTTCCTCCCGGCTCAAACCCTCGCCCAGGGCCTCGACCATGTCGTGCATAAAATCGAGCACGATCTGCTTCTCCTGGAAGACCATCTGCTTTTCTTCATCGATCCGGTTGGCTTCCTTCCGGGCCGACAGGTAGAGGAAGCCGAGGACAACCGCCACGCCGAGAACGATGGTAAATAGGAGATCGAACATGGTGCTTTCGCCGTAATCCACCGACCGGCCGCTCGAGATCAAGCTTCGACCCGGTACAAGCGGATTTGAAGGGTTCTAGTGCAATTCCCTCCGCCGATAAAGGAAAATACGCCCGGAAAAAGCCTCACGACGCCGCCCGATCGCGGCATCGGCGGGTTCGATTCGCCCGTAACGGGGCCGCTTCCACCGGAAAACCGCCGGTCCACCGGATTCAGGACGACTCCACCTGGTTTTTCAGATAGGCGATCACGTCCTGGAACTTGCTCCGGTTTTCCTCATCCGCCTTGACCAGGTTTTCATGGGCTTCCAGGACCATTTTGGCCTTTTCCGAATGCGTCTCCCCGCTCCCGCGTCCGGCAAGCGGCGAGGGCTGGCTCTTGAACGTGTGCTCTCCCGGATCCACCTGCATGATCCGGTGAAGGCCCAGGTTCCGGATGAGCTCGAAATTCCTCTCACCCAGCCGGCAGAGCAGAATGGCGCCGGGAGGTTCCTTTTTCCGCAACTGCAGGGCAACGCCGGCGAGGATTCCCAGGAACGTACTGTCCATTCCGGTACAGTCCATGAAATCAATAATGAAGCGATCCTTGCCCGAAGTGATCACCCGGTCGAAAAAATCCCGCAACGGCCCGCTGTTGGAGAAATTAACCCGCCCGTTTACTTTGACAATGGCCGGATCGGAATAGGCATCGACCAGAAACGCCGCTTGCTCCTTCTCAGCCATAACCACCCATTAATTGGATTGAAGGATCTGCCTCAGGACATAAGGGAGGATCCCGCCATGGCGGTAGTACTCGAACTCAATCGGGGTGTCGATTCGCGCGGTCAGTTCGACCCGTTCGGTCGCGCCGTCGGCCCGTTCGATGACGAGGGTCACATTCTGCCCCGGCTTCATGTCGCCGGAGATCCCCTCCGTGGAGAAGATCTCGCTGCCGTCCAGACCCAGGGTTTCCGCCGTTACCCCTTCGGGGAACTGAAGCGGCATGACCCCCATCCCCACCAGGTTGCTGCGGTGAATGCGCTCAAAACTGGTGGCGACCACCGCCCGGACGCCCAGCAGGCGGGTCCCCTTCGCCGCCCAGTCCCGGGAGCTTCCCATGCCGTAATCACTTCCGGCAAAAACAATCAAGGGGGTTTCGCGCTCGGCATACCGGCAGGCCGCGTCGTAAATCGTGGTGGTCTCACCGTCCGGCACCAAGCGGGTGTACCCGCCTTCGAGACCACCGGCCAGCTTGTTCTTGATCCGGACATTGGCGAACGTGCCCCGGGTCATGACCCGGTCGTTCCCCCGCCGCGCGCCATAGGAATTGAACTGCGAAGCCTCCACCCCGTTTTCGAGCAGGTACCGCCCGGCCGGCGTTTCTTTGCCGAATGCCCCGGCCGGCGAAATATGGTCCGTCGTCACCGAATCACCCAGGATGGCCAGGGCCCGCATGCCCGCCACGTCGCCCACCGGTTCGGTCTCCATGGAAAAACCGTCAAAGTACGGCGGCTTCTGGATGTAGGTGCTCGATTCGTCCCACTCGTAAAGTTCTCCGCGGGCGATATCAATTTTGTCCCATTCCGGGTTGTCCTCCATGATGTTGGCGTATTTCCGCTTGAACATCCCGGGATTGAGCCCGCCGAGCACCGCCTCCTGGATCTCCGCCTGGGACGGCCAGATGTCTTTCAGGAACACCGGCGCGCCGTCCGCCCCCACCCCGATCGGGTCGTTGACCAGGTCGATGTCCACCCGGCCGGCCAGAGCGAATGCCACCACCAGCGGCGGCGACATGAGAAAGTTCGCGCGAATGGAACCGTGAACACGCGCTTCGAAATTGCGGTTGCCGGAGAGTACGCTCGCCGCGATCAGGTCGCCCTTTTTCACCGCTTCCTCCACCGCTTCCATCAACGGGCCGCTGTTGCCGATACACGTGGTGCACCCGTACCCGACGAGGTTGAACCCGAGCCGGTCGAGATAACGGTTCAATCCCGTCTGCTCGAGGTAGTCGGTCACCACCCGGGATCCCGGTGCCAGACTGGTTTTGACCAGGGGCGACACCTCGAGCCCTTTCTCCACCGCCTTCTTCGCGAGCAGGCCGGCCGCAAGCATCACGCTGGGATTGCTGGTGTTCGTGCAACTGGTGATCGCGGCGATGAGCACCGACCCGTGCCGGACCTTGGTTCTGCCCCCGGACACCGGACCGGTGGCGTCAAAATCCTCCGTTTCGATGTCGGTGGGCCGGTTGTTGATCATTTCCGCCTCGCCCCAGCTTTCCCCGGAGGTGCCGTCGGGACGCAACTCCTGGCTGCCGGAGCCGACGTCACCGGCATGAACCGTGACATCCTCCAGCGAAACCATGACCTCGACATCCCGTTCCTCCGGTTTTTTGCCGAATCCGCCCTCGGCCGGACTGCGGGTGAAGAGGTCGTTGAAACGGGACCCGAGTTCGGTCACGTTCATCCGGTCCTGCGGCCGTTTGGGACCGGCCACCGAAGGCTCGATCGTCGCGAGGTCGAGCTCCACAACTTTGGTGTAGTCGACCTCCCCTTTCTTCGGAATGCCGAACATGCCCTGGGCCCGGTAATACTCGCGCACGACGTCGATGAGTTCCTCGGGCCGGCCCGTGCTTCTCATGTACTCCAGGCTCTCCTCGTCCACCGGGAAAAATCCGATGGTCGCTCCATACTCCGGGGCCATGTTGGCCACGGTCGCACGGTCCGCCACCGTCAGTTTCTCGGCCCCCTCGCCGAAGAACTCGACAAACTTGCCGACCACGTTCTCCCGGCGAAGCATCTCGGTCACGCGGAGGGCGAAGTCCGTGGCGGTCGCTCCTTCGCTCAGCGCACCCGTCAGGTGGACCCCGATCACCTCGGGCGTGCGGAAATAAACCGGCTGGCCCAGCATGCCGGACTCCGCCTCGATTCCGCCGACACCCCAGCCGACAATCCCCAAACCGTTGATCATGGTGGTGTGCGAATCGGTCCCGACCAGCGAGTCCGGGTAAAAGATCCGGCCATCCCCGTGCTCCCGGTCGAAGACCATTTTGGCGAGGTACTCGAGATTGACCTGGTGGACGATCCCCACCGAGGGCGGGACCACGCTGACCGTCTCAAACGCCTGCTGCCCCCACTTGAGGAAGCGGTACCGCTCCATGTTTCGCTGGAACTCGATCTTCAGGTTCAACTCCTGGGCGTCGGGCGTGCGAAACCGGTCGACCTGGATGGAATGGTCGATGACGAGGTCCACCGGCACCAGCGGTTCGATCGAAGCGGGGTCTTTGTTCAACTCCGCCACCGCCGAGCGCATCGCGGCCAGGTCCACCAGCAGCGGCACCCCCGTGAAATCCTGCAGGACGATTCGGGAAACCACAAACGGGACTTCCTCCTGTCCGGGCGACGAAGCGTTCCAACCGGCAAGGTTCCGGACATCCTTCTCCCGGATCCGCTCGCCGTCGCAATTGCGCAGGACCGACTCGAGAAGAACCCGGATGGACATCGGCAGGCGCGAGATTTTTCCCAGACCGGCCTCTTCCAGGGCCGGAAGCGAATAAAAGTAACGCTTCCGGCCGGAATCGGAACCGAAGGTCTGCAACGTGTTGAATGGATTCGGGCTGGAACTCATGACAAAAGGGTGTCGTTGGCGTGGCGGCGTTCGATAATCGGCAAATCAGGTCCCGGAAAGGGCCTTCTTCACGGCGTCAAAATCCGGAAACTGTTTCGGATCGTCACTGGTGAAGCTGTAGGCGATCCTGCCGTCCCGGTCGATGACAAACGCCGAGCGTTTGGCCACCTGTTTAAATCCCAGGACATCCTCGAACATCACGTCGAAGGCCCGGACCGCCTCGCGGTTGAAATCGCTGAGCAAGGGAATCTTCAATCCGTTCTTTTGGGCAAAAGCCTCCAGCGAAAACGGTGTATCCACACTGATGCCGTAAACCGCCGCGTCCAGATTCTCGTAATCCCCCAGGGACTCGCTCACCCCGCATAACTCTTTCGTGCACGGATCGCTGAAAGCGAACGGGAAAAACAGCAAAACCGTCTGCCTCTTGCCGTAATTGTCGGCGAGGCGAACGTCCTGCAGACCATCGGCGGTTTTTGTCTTTAACGTGATATCCGGGGCGGTCGCCCCCTTTTCCAATGCCATTTTCAGTACCTTTCGTATTAGCGGTGAATCGATCTCAACTCCGTCCGGACCGGCGACAGACGGCCGCTCCCAAATTCTGAAACCGCATGCCGTCCCCGGTCAAAGGGATTCGCGGAAAAGATTTCTCTTTCCACGAATCGAAAAAGCATGCACAAAAAAGGCTTGGCAAGGCAAGAGACAATTGCGGTTTTCCATCGCTCCCGGCCCAACTGAAGGGTCGCGACACCCCGGGCCCCGGCCTCGATTTACCGGAAACGCGGTCCCGGGCCGCCTCTTGCCCTCCGTTCCGGCAGCGCACCATTCCCGTTTCCAACCATGTCCGTCGAATCCGACCTGCAAACCATCCGTAACGGCGCCGACTCCGTAATCAGCGTCGACGAACTGGCGGAGAAACTCGCCAAAGGGCGCCCCCTCCGCATCAAGTTCGGAGTCGATCCGACGCGGCCCGACCTGACACTCGGGCACGCCGTCGTCTTTCAGAAATTGCGGCAGTTCCAGGACCTGGGGCACGAAGCCCACCTCGTGATCGGAGATTTCACCGCCTGCATCGGAGACCCCTCCGGACGATCATCCCTGCGGCCGCAGCTGAGCCGCGAGGAGGTCGAGGCCAACGCCGCCACCTACCTGGAACAGGCGTTCCAAATCCTGGAAAGATCCAAAACGGTGATACACCGCAACAGCCGGTGGTTCGACCGGATGACCTTCGAGGACGTCCTCGTGCTGACCCGGAAAATGACGGTCGCGCGCATGCTGGAACGGGACGACTTCGCCCGGCGTTACGCCGAACAGACCCCGATTTCCATCGTGGAGTTTCTCTACCCGCTGGTGCAGGGACAAGATTCGGTCGAGCTGGAATCCGACGTGGAACTGGGCGGTCGGGACCAGCTGTTCAACATGCTGGTCGGACGCCAGTTGCAGAAGGACGCCGGCCAGGAGGAACAGGTCGTCATCGCCATGCCCCTCCTCGTCGGCACGGACGGCGTCCAGAAGATGTCCAAGAGCCTGGGGAACTACATCGCCTTCAACGATTCTCCCAAAGACATGTTCGGCAAAATTATGTCGATCGGGGACAACCTGATGTGGGATTACTACCGCCTCCTCCTCAACAAAACCAGCGCGGACATCGACGCCATGAAACACGAGCACCCCATGGCGATAAAAAAACAGCTGGCGGAGACCCTCACCGCCCGATTCCATTCACCCGATGCCGCACGGCGCGAACGGGAGAGCTTTGAACGGGTTTTTTCCCGGCACGAAACTCCCGACGACATGCCGTCCTTCTCCTGGGAAAGCATTCGCGGGGGCGACGGCGATCCGGCGCTCCTCGAAGTCCTGGCGGCCACCGGACTCTTTCCCAGCAAGAAAGAAGCCCGGCGCCTGATCGCCCAGGGCGCGGTCAAAATCGACGGCGAAAAGGCCACGGCCCCGGATCAGCGCCTGGCCCGGCCCAACCGACCCCGCGTCATCCAGGCGGGCAAGCGCATCTTCTTCCAGGTGCTGCCCTGAAGGGGATCGGCGAAACGACCGGCCGAATCAGGCGGTCGCCGCCTGCCGGATCTTTTTCTTCGCCCCGCTCTTGCGCACCTCCCGGTCCGCCTGTCCGGCCGTCAGCATGTCGATGAACTTCTTCATGGCCGGAGTGAGCACTTTCCCCTTGCGGTAGAGGATCGCCAGCGGCCGGGTGCGGTTCTTCGCCTCGATATCGACCGCGACCAGGGCTCCGCGGGCCAGTTCCTGCTCCACCGTGGTCCGCGGGACAATCGCGACGCCCGCGTCGATCTCGACCGCCCGCTTCACGGTTTCGATATTGTCAAACTCCATCACCGGCTCGAGTTCCAGTCGCTTCTCCCGGAACATCGCGTCGACCGCTTTGCGGGTAGGAATGTCGGCGTCGAAACCGACAAATTTGTGCTGGGCGATCTCGGCCAGCGTCACCGTCTTCTTGGCCGCAAGGGGATTGCCCGGATGGCAAATCAGGACCAGGACATCCTCGCAAAACGGCACCACTTCGATCCCCTTTACCTTGGCCGGGAACGCCACCAGGCCGATATCAAAGGAGTGATGCAGGATGTCTTCGTACACGTGATTGGACCGGCGGTACTCGACCCGGAGATTGACCGCCGGATACTCCTGTAAAAACTGTTTCACATACCGGGGCAGTTCGTGCAGCCCGATGCTGTAGATCGTGGACAGGTTGATCGGACCGCTCACCACCCGCTTCATTTCCTGCAACTCGCCGTTCAGCTTCTCCGCTATTCCCAGAATCCGCAGCGCCGCTTCGTGAAGGGTCCGCCCCTCCGGCGTAAGTCGGAATTGCTTCTGGCTCCGGTCGACGATAAGGATATCGTAGTGCTTTTCCATCGCCCGCAATTGCTGGCTGACCGCCGATTGCGTGATCCCGTTTAATTTGGCCGCCTTGGAAAAACTCTCCGTATTCACCAGGTCGGAAAAAACCTTCAAATTTTCGATGTGCATTCCCGGTATAATAACAGCTACTTATTAGGAGTCAATGAAAAAAGAAGATTTTCTTATACGAATTCCCTATGACACCTTCGCCGACCGGGCCCGTCGGCTGGAAAACCGGATCCGGGAAATCTGCGCCGCCTCCGGACGATCGCCCGGCGACGTCAAGCTGATGGCGGTGACCAAAACCCACCCGGCCGAAGCCGCGGGTTACGCCGCCCGCTACGGACTGCCCTGCGTTGGGGAAAACCGGGTCCGGGAGGCGATCGACAAAATCGCCCGCGCCGGATGCCACATGCGGTGGGAACTGATCGGCCACCTCCAGTCGAACAAGGCCGCGCTCGCCGTCCGGCATTTCGCGCGGATCCAGAGCGTCGACCGCCCGAAACTGGTCGCCCGGCTGCAGCGTTGCTGCGAATCCGAGGATCGCACACTCCCGGTCCTGCTGCAGGTCAACACCGGTAACGACGCCGAAAAATTCGGCGCGACCGCCGAGGAGGCACCCGTGCTTCTCGAGGCCGCCCTCAACGCCTCCCGGCTGAAAGTCGAGGGACTGATGACGATCGCCCCGTTCGATCCCGACCCGTCCGTCGCCCGCCGGGCGTTCGCCTCCCTGCGCGAGTTACGAGACCGCCTGCAGGATCGCTTCGCCACCCCCCTGCCCGAGCTTTCCATGGGCATGACGGGCGACCTGCGCGAAGCGATCGAAGAGGGCAGCACCTGCGTCCGTGTCGGCTCCGCCCTCTTCGGTCCGCGGGAGTGAGTGCGATCGACTTTCGCTCCTTTCGTGATTGCACCCGGCGGGGAAAATTAATTGTATTGAATTCGTGGACCCAATCCCGCTCAGTCCCGCTCTCAAAGAAGCTTTTCGCGAACTGCTGGACGACAGGAGTCCGGCGGTGCGCAAGGCATTGCTCGATAAACTGAGGGAGAACGGGGACGAAGCAGAGATCTTCCTCAAATCGGTGGTCAACGGGGATAACCGCATCCTCGCCCGGCACGCCGAATGGTTTCTCGGCGAGTTGAAAATCGACGATCCCCGATCGGATTTTTCCGATTTCATCCGCTCGCTCAATTACGAGCTGGAAACGGGAGCGTTTCTTCTCAGCCGCACGGTTTACCCGGAGATCGACGTGGGCGGCTACTGCCAGTTTCTCGACGAGATCGCCCTGCGCTGCCGCGAGATCATGGTTCAGCCGATGAGCACGCGCGATCAATGCCGCGCCATCAATCGGGTGGTCTTTCACGAATACGGGTTTCGGGGCAACGCCGAGCATTACACCGATCCGCGCAACAGCTTTCTCAGCGAAGTCCTGCGCCGGCGACGTGGCATTCCCATAACGCTGTGCATCCTCTACATTCTCGTCGCCCAGCGCTGCGGCCTCAGCCTCGAACCGGTCGGGATTCCCGGCCACTTCCTCGTCGGCTGTTTCATGGAAACGGTCCCGTTCTTCGTCGACCCATTCGAAAACGGTGCCTTTCGCTCCCCCGAGGAGGTGTTCGAACACCTGCGACGGCATAACGTGCCCCCCAAACTGACCTACCTCGCTCCCTCGCCCATCCGCGAAGTTCTCTGCCGCAGTTGCCGGAATCTCGTCAATCATTACCAGGCCGCCAACCAGCCGGACAGGGCCGGCCTCTTCGCCCGCTTCGTCGATGAATTTGAAGCCACCTACCAATCCCACATCCGGGGAACCCAATCCTGATCCAGACGTCTACACCGCCGACCACCTGCGCACCTGGACCTTCAAAGGGACCCATCTCGCGGTTCTCGGCCATCCCGTCGCCCATTCCATCAGTCCGGCGATGCACAATGCCGCGCTCGCCCGCATGGCCGAATCAACCCCCGCCTTCGGCCGGTGGCGCTACTTCAAATTCGACGTCCCGCCCGATTCCCTGGCAGAGGTTTTGCCCCGGCTGCACGACCACCGCTTCCGCGGCGTGAATCTCACCATACCCCACAAAACGGACGTTCTGCCCCTGCTTCCCCACATCGACCCGGCCGCGCGCCGCATGGGCGCGGTCAACACGCTGGTCTGGACCCCCGACGGGTACGAGGGCCACAACACCGACGGATACGGCCTCTCCACCGCGGTGGAGGAACAGCTGGGCATCCGGCTCTCCTCCCGCCCGGTAATTCTCCTGGGCGCGGGCGGCGCCGCCCGCGCCGCCGCCGTGCAATGCCTGCTCGACCGCTGTCCGGAGATCTGGCTCGGCAACCGCAATCCCGACCGCCTGAAATCGCTCCACCGGGATCTCATCGCCCTGAAGCCCCCGGAAATCCGACTCGAATCCTTCGCGCTCAATCGTCTCCCCGGCGACCTTCCCCCGGCCGCGCTGGTGGTCAACGCCACCTCGCTCGGGCTCTCCCCGGACGATCCCGCCCCGGTCGATCTCGCGGCCCTCCCCCGCGATTACGCCGTCTACGACATGGTTTATCCGGGCCGCGGCCGCCCCGAATCCGCCCTTCTCCGCGATGCCCGGCGTCTCGGCATGCCGGCCGCAAACGGCCTGTCCATGCTGATCCACCAGGGCGCCCGCTCGCTGGCATTGTGGACGGGGGCCGCCGTGCCCGTCGAGGCGATGCAGCGGGCGGCGGAACAGGCCCTCTCGCCCTGACCGGCACCTCCGCGTCCCCGGAGCCTCTCCGGATCACGAATTTTCCCGCCCGCCGGCACCCATCCGGCGATCGATCGGGGTTCGGAAAACGGGAGGCCGAACCCGGAAAAGTCATTCCGGCAGGACGGCAACACCCGTCAAATCCGGAGTCGACTTGCCCCGGAAATTCCGTCACAAACCCTCTTTATGTTTTCCGAACTGGCCGCCATTGACGAACACTTTCCCTGGTTCTTCGCCACCCTGTCGTTTGTATTCGGCGCGATTGTGGGAAGTTTTCTTAATGTATGTATTTATCGAATACCGGCTGAAAAATCCATCGTCAACCCGGGATCCCGCTGCGCCTGCGGCAATGCCATCGCCTGGTACGACAACATTCCCATCCTGAGCTGGTTTATCCTCCGCGGGCGGGCCCGCTGCTGCGGCCGCCCTTTCAGCTTCCGCTATCCGGCGGTGGAAATCCTGACCGGTGTTCTATTCCTCCTCTGCTGGATCCTTTTCCCACCCGCCAAGGCCCTCTGCGGATGGGTATTCGTTTCCATTCTCGTCTGCTCGACCTTCATCGACCTCGACCACATGATCATCCCGGACCGGTTCACCATCGGGGCCGCCATGGCGGGGCTGGTGCTTTCTTTCTTTTTTCCGGCCCTTCACGGCCAGGGCGGCGAATTTTTTCTGGTCGACAACCTCAAGTCCCTCATTCTCTCCTCCATCGGCCTCCTGGTGGGATCCGCCACCGTACTTTGGATTGCCCTGTTTTCGGAGATCGTCTTGCGCAAAGAGACCATGGGCTTCGGCGACGTCAAGTTCCTCGGAGCGATTGGCGCCTTTACCGGCTGGGAGGGCGGCCTCTTCGCTATTTTCGGCGGTGCCATAATCGGAACCGCCGGCCTTGTCGTGTTCCTTTTGATACGCCCGTTGCTCCCCAAAAAAGCTGACGACGATTCCGGCCTGTTCGGACGGGCCGTTCCCTTCGGCCCGATGCTGGCCCTGGGTGGTCTGCTGTACTTCCTGTTCCTGCACGAAATCGTCGACGCCTATTTCCTGGAGAACGCGCAAATGCTCTTTGCCAACGATTGACCCCGCACTCCTAAAGCCTGTCTCCCATCCTGTCACCGGGCCGGCAATTGAAACGCGGGGGTTCATGCTATAATCCCCGTCGCCACGTTTTCGGATTTCTCCGTAGCGAGGGGGGTTATCCCCCGATTCTCCGCGTCCCCGGATCTCCCGGGATAAACCCGGTCGCCACAATCACGGGATTTCCGCTGTTTTCGAAAAACGTGATGAAGGACAGTATATATTAAAATGCAGGACAAAAAAACCCGCGGCACCAAACCGCAGGTTTTGCAAACAGGATACGGTTACGGCTCAGGCCATCGCCTTGAGCGCGGCCCCGGGTTTGAATTTGACCGTCTTCGAGGCCTTGATGGAAATCTGCTCCTTGGTCCGTGGATTGATCCCCTTGCGGGCCGCGCGTTTGGCCACCCCGAAAGTTCCGAAGCCGACAAGCTGGACGCTCTTGTCCTTTTTCACGCCTTTCTTAATACCCTCCAGAACGGAATCGACCGCACGTTCCGCCGCGGCCTTCGATGTATCGCTACCTAATGTCTTCTGTACTTCCTGAACGAGTTCTGCTTTGTTCATTTTTGATTTCCTTGGTTGGTTTGTGGGACATGGAGACGTCTCATTGCCCTGTCAGCGCAATGCAATAGACTGCAAGAACAAGGCGGATTCACCGCAACCGTCAACATAAATCCGCTTGTTTATGCGGATTTCATTCGATACCATCCGACTTTCCGCCGCCGGATGCCCCTCCTTCGTACACCTCCCCGCGCCGCCCGTGCACCATCACCTGCAAAAGGTATTCCAGCGCCGCCTCGCGGGAGATTCCGCGTTGAACGGAAAGCTGTTCCGCACGCTTCAGCAACCGGTCGGCCATCAGGGCCGCCCGGTTGGACGGCGCTCCCATCCCCCGGCAAAAACGGATCAAACCCTCCCGTTCAGTTTCCATCGGTCAAACTGCATCCAAAATATGAATACACGGACTGCCGGCCGGCTCGAACGAAAGCGAACCGATACCGGCGAGTCGAGACCTGAGGGCGAGAACAAAGGCAAGTGTTTCGCCGCCGGAACATCCCGAAGACGTCATGTGCCCCGCTTCCTCCTCTCCTGAATAGACCGCGCACGGCAAGGGCGGCGCCCCGCCCTCCAACCGGACCGCGATCAACACCCGTCTCACCCTGCCCGTATGCCCCAATCGCGCCATTACCTCCTGCCCGGTATAACACCCTTTTTCCAGCGACACCGCCGACGTCTCGAGCCCGCCCTCCTGCGGAAGACTGCGCGGCCCGAGGTCGGCGGGAATCGCGGGTATACCGGATCTTATGCGCTCGAAGTGGCACTGCCCGTCATCGGCCGAAACCCCGCCGCACTCCCGCAGGACGGACGCCG
>PXDC01000328.1 GCA_003565135.1 Verrucomicrobiota bacterium | reverse complement strand
GGTTCGCCCGCCTACCTCTCGCGATTCAGCAAAATCCCCATCATCAACGCGGGCGACGGCGCCCACGAACACCCGACCCAGGCGCTGCTCGACTGCTTCACCCTGCGGGAACACCTGGGCGACCTCACCGGCCGCAAAGTCACCATCCTCGGCGACATCCTTTTCAGCCGCGTGGCCCGGTCCAATATCTGGGCCTTGACCAAGCTGGGCGCGGAAGTGACGGTGGCGGGCCCATCGACCCTGGTTCCGCCGGCCTTCGAACGATTCGGGGTAAACGTTTCGCACGACCTGAGATCCGCCCTGGCCAATGCCGATGCGGTCATGCTCCTGCGGATACAGCACGAACGCCAGTCAAGCAGCCACTTCCCTTCCCTGGGGGAGTACACCAGTATGTTCGGCCTCAACAAAACAAGGGCTTCGTGGCTAAAACCCGACGCCATTATCATGCACCCGGGCCCGATCAACCGCGGCGTCGAAATCGATTCCGACCTGGCCGATTCCGGCCGCTCCGTCATCCTGCAGCAGGTGACCAACGGAATCGCGACCCGCATGGCCGTCCTTTACCTGTGCTCGGGAGGAAAACCGGAAGCCCTGGGAGACACGGACGATGAATAAACAAGTCCTCCGGATCACAAACGGCCGTATCATCGACCCGGCCGGCAAACGCGACGAAACCGGGGATCTCCTGGTGGTGAACGGTCAAATCCGCCACAGCCTCACCCCCGCCCAGGAAAAGGCGGCACGGGAGATCGACGCCTCCGGGCTGGTGGTGTGCCCCGGGTTGGTGGATATCCACGTGCACCTGCGAGAACCCGGCCAAACGCACAAGGAAACCATTGGAACCGGTACCGAGGCGTCCGCGGCGGGCGGCTTCACGACCATCGTCTGCATGCCGAACACCTCTCCGCCAGCCGACAATGCCGGCACCATCCAGTACATTCTCGATGTGATCAAGCGTGACGCGGTGGTGAACGTGCTGCCCACCGGCTGCATCACCGAGCGGATGGAGGGCCAAAATCTCGCCCCGATCGGATCACTCAAACGGGCCGGCGTCGTCGCCATCACCGATGACGGCCTCTGCGTGCAGAACAACGAGATCATGCGCCGTGCCGTCGAATACGCCGACATGTTCGATCTCCTGGTCATGGACCATTGCCAGGATGCCGCCCTGACCGCGCGGGCGGTCATGAACGAAGGCGACTGGTCGCTGCGCCTCGGCCTCAAGGGATGGCCCGGGGCGGCCGAGGACGTAATCGTCTCGCGCAATGTCATCCTCTCCACCCTGACCGGGGCGCGCATCCACTGTCAGCACATCAGCTCGGCGAACGCGGTGGACATCATTCGCCGGGCCAAACAGCGCGGGGTTCCGATTTCGGCGGAGGCTTGTCCGCACCACCTGGCCCTGACCGACGCCTGCCTCAAAACCTACGACACCCACTTCAAAATGAACCCCCCGCTGCGGACCGACGAGGATCGCCGGGCCATAATCGAGGGGATCAAAGACGGCACGCTCGACTGCATCGCGACCGATCACGCCCCCCACACCAACTACGAGAAGGATCAGGAATTCGACTACGCCCCGTTCGGCATCACCGGCCTGGAAACCGCCCTGGCCGTATCGATGGAGATCCTTTATCACGGTGGAGAGCTGACGCTCATGAACACGCTTGAACTGCTCACCTCGAAACCTGCCGGGGTCGTTGGCATCAAAAAAGGCACGCTCGAAGCGGGAGCCGACGCCGACATCACGATTTTCGATCCGGACGAGACCTGGGAAGTCGACCCGGCCCGCTTCTTCAGCAAATCGGCCAACTCCCCCTGGAATTATCAATCGCTCAAGGGCCGCGTCAAAACCACCCTGGTCGGCGGCAAGGTCGTCTTCGACCGGGGAAAAATCATCCGGTGATGCTGGAAGAGGCTCCTCCAAACTCGGTTGTGGTCTACGTGGGGGCCATTTTTCTCGCCGGGTTCTACTTCCTCATCCACAGCCTCGTAACACGAGCCTTCCGGTTGCCGCGCGGGGGAAAACTCACCCCCTGGCAGCTCAAACCGGCCGATTTCGGCCTCTTCGTGGTCGCCCTTTTCCTGGCGGTCCTGGCCGTCCAGGTCGGGATCGGCTCCCTCGTCGTCCGCGCCATCGACGGAACCGACACCGAATCCGCATCCGCAATCCTAATCTTCGGCACCTTCTTTCACGTCACCTGCATCGCGGTTTTCCTCGGATTCCAGCAGTTTCTTCCCGCGAACGACCGCATCCCGCTGAGCACCGCGGCCGTATCGTGGTTCGCCGCCACCGGGGTCGCCGTCTACGCCTTCCTCGCCGTTCTTCCGGTCCTCTACGGCGGAACCCTCATCTGGATCCAGATCCTGGAAACCATCGGGATCAGCCCCCAGCATCAGGATGTCGTCGAGACCTTCCGCGCCGCCGACTCGCCGCTGCTGATCGCTGGCATGATTTTCCTGGTCGTGATCCTGGCCCCGATCAGTGAGGAAATCATCTTTCGCGGATGCCTTTACCGGTTCCTCAAAAATTACCTGCCGGTCTGGGGCTCGATCGCAATCAGCTCGATCCTTTTTTCCCTCATGCACCAGAATTCCATGGGTCTGATCGCGCTCGCGCTCCTCGGCGCCCTGCTGTGCCTGGTTTACGAACGCACCGGAAGCCTCAAAGCGCCCATCCTTCTGCACGCGGTTTTCAATCTCAACACGGTTATCCTCATCCTCCTGCAAAACTCGGCCGAATGAGTCATGAGTTTCACCGAGTTGGCATTTTTCACCGAGGGGCGCATCAACCGCGTCACGTTCTGGAAGAGCTGGGTGGTTTTCTCCCTCATCGGCTGGATCGGGGTCACGCTGGTCGCAGCCCCCGACGACGGCCTGGCCGTGTTCGGATGGGTGGTTCTGGCCGTCCTTGCCTGGCCGATTTTCGCCGTTTGCGCCAAACGTTGCCACGACCTGGATAAATCCGCCTGGTGGTGCCTGCTCCTGCCGCTGCCGGTGCTGGGGCAACTTTGGATGCTCGGAGAGCTCGGCTTTTTCCACGGAACTTCGGGACCCAACCGCTTCGGTTACCCCATGGATCTACCCGGCCGACGGTCACATCCCCCCGTGACCGGCAATCCCCGCTCTCGGCACCTTCCCGCCGGCTACCCCGACCTGATGGCGATGTTCGCCAAGCTCGCCAAGTGCGACGGCCCCATCGCCCGCGCTGAAATCGCCGTAGTGGACAGTTTTTTGGCCGAAAACCTTTCCCTCGACCCGCCAGCCCGCCGCGAGGCCATCCAACAGTTCCGCGCCGCGCGGGATTCGCGCATGTCGTTCGAAGGCCATGCCCGGCGCTTCTACAAACAACACGCCGAACACCAGCATTTCCTCGGAGAAATCGTCGATCTGTTGGTGACGCTGGCCCTGGCCGACGGAAACCTTAAACGTCGCGAAGTCCTCTTTCTCGATCTGGTGGTGGCCATATTCGGCGTCAGCAGTCACAAGTACTACCGGTGCAAATACGGAGACTCCGGCCCGCGCGTCGAGTCCGTAAGCCAATCCGAAGAGAAGGAATACGCCCGCATTCTCGGCCTTGCCGGGAGGGTCTCCCGGGACGAAATCCGGAAAGCGTACCGCGGCCTGGTCGGCCAGTACCATCCGGACAAGGTTTCGCACCTCGGTCCCCGCCTTCGCGAGGTGGCGGACCAGGAAATCAAGAAGATCAACGAGGCCTACGAGTATTTCCGGAAAAAGTACGACCTCTGACCCCCCCGGGCGACCGTCGCTTTTTTCCTTGTCTCCAGCCGTGATCTGCGGCATCAGAAACGGCACATCGCAACCCGAATATCAAACCCTGACGCCATGAACCCGAACCTTCGTTTTAAGCTTTCCTTCATGATGTTCCTCCAGTTCTTCATCTGGGGGGTCTGGTGGGTGCCCCTCGCCGTGTACATGGGCACCGAACGTATCGGAATGGAGGCGATCATCTTCCTGGCGTACCTGAGCCAGCCCATCGCGGCCATGATCTCCCCGTTTTTCCTCGGATTGATCGCCGATCGCTATTTCCCCAGCCAGAAGGTCCTGGCCGCCCTGCACGCCCTGGGAGCGGTCATGTTGCTGGCCGTTCCTTACTTCGGAGAAATGGGAGACGCCGGAAGAAACGGCTTCATCACATTGATCATACTGCACATGCTCTGCTACATGCCGACCATCGGCCTCACCAACACCATCGCGTTCAAAACCATGGACGACCCGGAGAAACATTTCCCGACCATCCGGGTGTGGGGAACGATCGGCTGGATCGTGTCCGGACTGGTGGTCGGCATCCTGTTAAACCAATTCATGACTTCAACCGCGGAAGAAACCGTCTGGCCCTTCTACCTTGCGGCTGGCGCCGCCATCGTACTGGCC
>PXDC01000144.1 GCA_003565135.1 Verrucomicrobiota bacterium | reverse complement strand
GCGCCATCAACGCCGCCGCCGCCTTTTATTACTACGAATTCACCCTCGAATTATCCATGCAAGCGACGGTGGGGGGCGTTCTTCTGCCCTTCGTATGCTGCATCCTGGCCTCGGTTCCCTTCTGGGTGGGGATCTCGCGGCGTTACGGAAAAAAATGGCCGGCCTTCTGGGGCCTGGCCGGACTCGGACTCCTCGTCTCGGTCGCCTATCCCCTCCTCCCCCCGGGCAACGTCGTCTTTCCCCTTCTGGTCGCGATCCCGGGCGGTCTGGCGGTGGGTGCGATTATCCTGTTCGAGTCACTGGTCGCGGACGTGGTCGACCACGACGAACTGAAGACGGGACAGAAACGCGAAGGACTCTACTTCGGATTCTGGAAAATGGGGACCAAGATTTCGCGCGCCGGCGGCATCGTGCTGGCGGGCGCGGCGCTGGAAATGATCGGTTTCGATCCCTCGACGGCCACACAGGAAGCCGAAACCGCATTTCGCCTCGCCCTGCTGTTCGGCCCCGGGGTGGGAGGATTCTTCCTTCTCGGGGCTATCGTATTCGCCTTTTTCCCGCTCACTGACACCCGACACCGCCGCGTCCAGGAGCTTCTCCAACGCCGACGCAGCCGGCATTAACCCGACCCCCGGAAGTTATTCCCGACCGCCCCTCAAGTAAATCTCCGTGACGATTGACATTGGTCGCCGACGGCCCAAGCCTCAATCCACCTCCTCACCTCATGAAGCATCGCAGTCGCGCGGAAAAAACGGGCCTGCCTCCTGGAAGCCTGGTCCATGTCGGGGAACGCCAGGTGGACGAGATCGCTCTCTCGCTGATCGACTACAATCCCGAACGCATCAACACCCGCGAACTCGCCACCGTCGCGGAAGCGTCCGCCTGTTTGCGGTCGGATTCCCTTTCCTGGCTCAATATCGTCGGGTTGCACAATACCCGCCTACTGGAGGAAATCGGCGCCACCTTCGGCATCCATCCGCTTGTGCTCGAGGATATTCTCAACACCGACCAGCGGCCCAAGGTCGAGGTATTCGACGATTTCCTCTTTGTTGTGGTCAAGATGATGCGGCCGCCGTCCGAGGGGTCGGACGAAATCGATGTCGAGCAGGTCAGCATGATCGTAAGCGAACGGTTCCTGATCACGTTCCAGGAACGTCCGGGCGATGTTTTTGATTCCGTGCGCGAACGGTTGAACGCCGGAAAAGGGCGCCTGCGAACCGCCGGAGCCGACTACCTGGCGCACACCCTCCTCGACGGGATCGTCGACCACTACTTTCTCGTTCTCGATCACCTCGCAGGCCAGATGGATTCGATCGAGGAAACCGTACTCGAACAAAAAGACCCGCAGGTAAGCCACCGCATTCACCGCCTAAAACACGACCTGATCCTGGTCCGCAAAGCGGTGTGGCCCCTTCGGGACATGATCGGCATATTGCTGCGCGACGAGCCGCCGCCCATAAAGGAGGACACCCTCCCCTTCCTGCGCGACCTCTACGAACACACCGTTCACGTCGTCGATACCCTCGACACCTACCGGGAGATGGTGTCGGGACTGCTTGAGATCCATTTTTCCCTGGTCAACTACCGCATGAGTGAAGTGATGAAGGTCCTCACCGTCATTGCCACCATCTTCATCCCGTTAACCTTCGTAGCCGGTATCTACGGGATGAACTTCGCGCACATGCCGGAACTCGAATGGCAATGGGCGTACCCGGCGGTCCTCGCCGTCATGCTCGGCATCGCCGGCGGACTCCTCGCCTACTTCCGCGTGAAGCGCTGGATCTGACCGGCGCCTGCCGGCCGCGCTCAACCCTTCAGCGGCCAAACCCAGACCAACAGGGGCAGCGCCGCGGCAAACACCACCATCTGGGTGGGAAGACCGAGTTTCCAGTAATCGCTGAAACGGTAGCCTCCCGGCCCCATGACGAGCGTATTCGACTGGTGGCCGACGGGGGTCAGGAAGGCGCAGGAGGCACCGACGGCAACGGCCATGAGAAAGGGTTCCGGGGCAGCGTCCAGTCCCTGGGCGAGACTGAGCGAAATGGGTGCCATGAGAACGGCGGCGGCGGCGTTGTTGATAATGTCCGACAGGAACATGGTCAGGAGCAGGAGCACCGCGAGCGAGACAACCGCGGGCCACTGGTCTCCGAAAGCCAGGAGCTGACCGGCCAGCCAGGCCGCTCCCCCGGTGGTTTCAAGGGCCTGTCCGACCGGGATCATGCAGGCGAGCAGCACAATCACCGGCCAGTCGATACCGGCGTAGGCCGACCTCAAGTCGATCACGCCGGTCACAATCATCAACACCGCGGCCAGGACGAGGGCGACCGGCGCACTCAGCCAGCCCGCGAGAATGGTGCCGACCGCAAGGGCAAAAAGCACCACCGACGTGAGCAGTTTCCGGGGTTTACCCAGCCGGAGTTCGCGGTCGGCCAGGGGAAGGCAACCCAATTCGGGGAGCTGCTCCTGGAGATCGTCTTCGCCGCCCTCGAGAAGGAGGACGTCGCCGTTTTCAAACCGGATGTCGCGCACGCGGCCCTTCAACCGGCGGCCCTGGCGTGCGACAGCAATGAGGTTGAGGCCGTAACGTTCCAACAGGCGCAACTGGGCGACCGTTCGACCGACCAGGCGCGAGTGGGCCATGACCACGGCCTCCCCCAGGCTCAGGTCGCCCGTGCCCGCTTTCGGCTTCTTTTCCTCCCCCTTCGCCCGGCCGTCCTCGTCGCCCTTCTCCTCCTTTTCCTCTTCTTCGCCGCCGAAACCTATGGCGAGCCTGGCCTGGTTCGCGAGTGCTTCGATCTCGTCGGTCTCCCCCTCCACCAAAAGAATGTCATCCTCCCGAAACACCCCGCGAAACCGGTGGGCCGGAATCCGGTTATCCTCCCGGATCACCGCGAGCACCGGCGGGGCGCCCTCGATCTCGGCGTTTAATTGTGCCAGCGTTTGCCCGACGGCCCTGGAATCCTCCGTCACCCGGAGTTCGCCCAGGTAGGACTCGACCTCGAAACGATCCTCGGCCGACGCCTGGCCCTTGCGCTCCGGCAGGAACCGCCACCCGAGGAAAGTGATGAACGCGATGCTGACCAGGCCCACCCCAACACCGACCGGGGTGAAATCAAAGAGCCCGAACGGAGTGCCGCTGACGTCGCCCCGGTAGGTGGCGACGATAATGTTTGGCGGCGTGCCGATCATGGTGGTCAAGCCGCCGAGAAGCGAACCGAAGGAGAGGGGCATGAGCAGGCGCGACGGCGGGATTCCCTGGGTCTTTGCCATTTTCAGCGCGACCGGCAGCATGACCGCAAGGGCCCCGACATTGTTCATGAATGCCGACAGCACCGCCACCGTCAGCGTCAGGCTCAGCACCTGCATGGTGGTTCGACCGCCGGCACGTTCGACCACCCGGGAGAGGATATCGACCAGGCCGGATTGGAAAAACGCCCGGCTGATTACGAGGACGGCCGCCACCGTGATCACAGCCGGATGACCGAATCCGGAAAAGGTTTCCGCCGGCGGCACCAGTCCGAGAACCGTCGCCGCGAGAAGCGCCAGCAACGCGACAAGATCGTATCGGAGGATTCCCGACACGAACCCAACCAGGGCGAAAACCAGCAAGACACAGAGAACCACGGCGTCCGTCGACATGCCTACCTTCTCACCCGAAGCGCCCCGGGAAGCAAGAACGGAAGGCGAGCCTACCGCAGTTCGGGAATGGCGTAGCTCCAGACGTGGGACCCGCTGGTGAAATACAGCCGCCCCTCATGCAGGGCCACGCCGCAATTCACCTCCACTGGCGTCGCAGCGAGTTTCCCGTGCTCGAAGGTCGAAGGGTCGATGCGAACCACCGCCCCGCGGAACACGGCGTAGAGGATCCCGTTGGGACCCCGTTCCCAGACGCGCGGCGCCTGCCCGCCCGTAATAGGACCGTAATGCGCGGAAAGGTTCTCCCGGTGCACCACTTCGCGTGCCCGCCAATCGAATACGAAGAACGTTCCTTCGACATCCAGTCCGAAAACCAGGTCGCCGGCCCCCACGGTCAACTCCCGGATCTCCTGGACCCCCGGAAGGATCGCTTCCCGGTAAAGAACGTCGAGGGACGGCCACTCCATGATGTAAAGGAGACATTCCTCCGCGATCCGCTCCCCGCCCGTCCCGGGCGCCGTGGACGTGCCGCCGATGAGGTTGCCGTCGGGCAACTCGGCCAGGGCCTTGGTGCTGTGGTGTTCGATCAACCCGGCGTGACCGTAGACCTCGGCCTCGCCGCTCTCCACGTCATAAACCATCATTCCGCCGCCGGTCCGCCCGTAGCCCGGAGTCCCGACCTGGATTACGTGCCGGCCATCCGAATGCGCGAGCAAATCGTGGGGACGGAGCAGGATATCGCCCGCCGAAGCGACCCGGGCCG
>PXDC01000107.1 GCA_003565135.1 Verrucomicrobiota bacterium | reverse complement strand
TCCAAACCGCCTATACCGATCACGTAAACAACTGGTCGCTCTTCACCGCGGTCAATCACGCCGTCCGTTACGCGCTGCGGGAGCACGGTTTCGACGGCTCGCTGGAAGAAGTCCGTCGCGACCTCTTGATCGGTGACGACCTCTACCTGCAGGACGGCTGGTGCTGGGACAAGCGCTACAGCAATATCGACTACTACAATTTCTGGGTCTTCGGATCTCACGACTGCTATATCCGCGCCATCCTGCCCGACTGGGAGAACGGCCTGCTCGACCGGGCGCTGGAAAACCTCAGCCGGCGCCTGCGCGACGTGCCCTACCTGATCGACGCCGCCGGCCAGAACGTCCTGTTCGGCCGTTCCCTCCCCTACCGCTGGGGATGGCTGACGGGCCTGATAACCGCGCACTACATCGGGATCCCCGCCCCCGATCCCGGTCTCAGCCGGGCCATGCTGGCCCGGAATCTCCGGGCCTGGCTGGAAGCCGGTTCGATCGATCACAACGGGGCCCTGATCGAAAACCTGACCCCCGAAGGTTCGCGCGGCGGCAGTTCTTCGTACATCAACTGCGGTCACCCCTACTGGGGCATGCAGGCGTTTCTCTGCCTTGCGCTTCCCCCGGATCACCCGTTCTGGACCGCTCCCGCACAACCGCTGCCGGTGGAGGAGAGTGATTTCCAGTTCGCCCGGCAGGGACCCGGTTTTGTTTTCCAGGGCTTCCGGGAATCCGGCGAGGTCCGCCTCTTCAACCTCCGCAACCCCCGGGCCGAGGAGCGGGCCCTCTACGACAAGTTCGTCTATTCCACCGCCTTTCCCTGCAACGCCGCCACCACCGCCCATCGCACCACCTGGGATTGCGAATTCGCCCTGCGGCTTCCCGACGGCGACTCCCTCGGTCCGGCGGAGATCCTCGAGGTGGACACCCACGACGCGCGTACCCTGCGCGTGCGGAGGCATTACCACCTCGATTCACCCGCCTTTAACGCCGTGGTCCGCACCACAATCCGGATCGAGGGCGAATCCTACAGCACCGAACACGAGATCGACGTCTCATCCTGCGAGATCAAAAAGGCCCAATGGGTCGAAGGCGGGTTTGCCCTCGGCTTCCACCGGGACGCCCGGGTCACATCGGGCCGCGACGGCACGCTCCAGTGGACCGAGGTCCGCGCTGTCGGGCGCCGCATCTTCCTGGACAAACCTTCCGGGTGGGAGATGCTCCACCCCGCTTTAAAATGGAAACGGATCCGCGAGGAGCTCGAACCGGAACCCAATATCGTCTGGTGCCGTTCCGTGCACTACCTGCTGACCGTCCCGGTCAAACGCGGGAAGAGCCGCCTTTCCGCAACCCACGGCGCTTCGGTGACCAAAGGCACCCTCGCCTACCGCTACCAGGGGGCTCCCCGGCTGGCGTGATTTCACGCCTGCCGGAAAGCCCCCCCACAAACGGGCGCGGTTCGGGCATTTACTCCATCCGCGCCCCCGCAAAAAAGAAGCGGCCGGTCCGCCCTCGAACCGGCCGCCCTTTAAGACGGTTTTATTTCTGCTTCTTCTGTTCGGCCGGGTTGCGTTTCCGGGAGGCAACGGATCCCGGCAATCAACCGCGGCCAAAACCTTCGCGCCTCACCAGGGAGCCGGTGTTGCGTCGTCGTCAGCCTCCTGTTGCGGCTGCTGCGGCCGCGGTTGCTGCGGCTGTTCCTGCTGCGGCTGCTGCGGCTGCTGCTGAACCTCGGGCGTCATGGCGTCCCGCTCGAAAGCGGATTCGTCGAGGGAAGCGACCAGGAAATCGTCCACCACGTGCACGTAACCGTCGTCCGCCTCGAGATCGGCTTCGACGATCTCCACTTCGGCATCCTCGGTCCGCACGCTCAAGGATCCGTCATCGGCCTCCTCTACGGTGACGTTTCTCGCGCTGTAGTTGAAGAGCGCCGGCGCATCCTTCATCTCCTCCACCGTCCGGCCCTGCGGGAAGAGGTGGCTGTCGATAATTTCGGCCACTTCGAGCCGGTTGTCCGGATCTTTCATCTTTTCGATGACTTCTTCCGAGACCTCGTCAAAAGCATCGTTGTGCGGCGCGAGTATGGTTGTCGCGGAATGCCGCAAAGCGCTGAGTTCCTCCTCGAATCGTTCGGCGTATCCCGAATGATCGAGAATCTCGGCAAACCGCTCCAACCCTTCGGTTTCCCGGATCACGTCGACCAGGGACTCCCCGTTTTCGGTCGCTTCGGTCTCAACCTCCGCCCGCGGCTCTTGCGGGGCCTCCCTCGGCTCCGCTTCGCTCTGCCCCGGGGCGGGATACTCCTGGGCGGCCAGAGACACCGCCACTCCCAAAACACCGGCCGCGACCCAACCGGCCATCCGACCCGCGCAGCTATCAATCTTCATCTTAGACATGGTTATCCTTCCCTTTCGATTTCACTGTTCTGTTGATGGTTAACCCCTGTCTTCCTAACAAGATTCGTGCCAGACGCCCCGGGGACAACCGCCCCACCCCGGAATGATTACCACAAATCATTGTTTATTATATTCTTAAAAACATAAAAGCACCTGCACCCACGCCCCATCCCGCCGTCGTTGTGTGAGGAATCAACACATGTGTTCCCCATGCCCTCCCACCGGCAAAAGGCAGGCAAGGTCCTCGTTTTCTTCCGAATCCCCGCGCACGGTTTGCTGTCGCGACCAAACGGCAGGGAAAATTCGGCCGCCTCCGCATTCCCGGCCTTGGCGTTTCCCCGGTAACGGTGTTACCTTTGGGGCCATGACAAAAGAGGAGGTACTGAGCGAACTGATCCGCCTGCTTCGCAGCGAGTTCGAAGGAGCGGTCGCCGCGTCGCAAGACGCCGCCGATTACGCCACCAACGAGGAGTCGCGGGCCGAGTCCCAATGGGATACCCAGGGCCTCGAAGCCTCCTACCTTGCCGCCGGACAGGCCGGGCAGGCCCGCCAATGGGCCGAGGCGATTCAAACCCTCGAGCAACACCGCCCGGACCTGCTCGCGCCCAAAACATCGGTGGTTCTCGGCGCCTTGATCGCCTGCGATTTCAGCGGGAGCCGCGAACACTTTTTCATCGCCCCGGCGGCCGGCGGCCAGGTCGTCACCCTCGACGGACACGAAATCACCGTCGTCACGCCGCAGTCCCCCATCGCCGCAACGATTCTGGGCAAACACAAAAACGACGCCTTCACCCTGGCCAACGGCGCTTCGGGCTCGGTCCTGGAAATCCACTGAGCCCGGACACGGCCGGGTCGCGAACCCGCACTGGACAAACCGGATCCGGCTTACCATGGTTGGGTTTTCGCTCCATTGAGCCCGCAACCGCATCCATTATCATGAAGATCGATTCCCTCCGCCTCCTTCCCGTTCTCCTCGCCGTCGTCGCCATGGGCGTCCCCGCCTTATCCGCCCGGGCCGGCACGACCGATGCGACGACCCTCTCGCTGCAAACCGACTTCGAGGGCGCCAGCGTGGGCGAATGGCAACAAACCGCCGACGGGGTCGTCGAGTTCTCCATCCTCGCCGACAACGACGGCACCTCCAGCCATCAGCGCTGGTATTCCTTTCGACTGGAGGGGGCCGCCGGGACGGAAGTGACCCTCCGCATCACCAACGCGGGCCGGACCAACGCATCCGGGGCCTGGCGTTTCAACGCTCCGGCCGTCTCCCACGACGACGGCGAAACCTGGAACCGGATCGAGGACACCCGTTACCGCGACGGTGTCTTCGAATTCACCTACACCCCGGAAACCGACAGCGACTGGCTGGCGCTGGTCCCGGTTTACAATTTCTCCCGCTGGCTCAACCTGCTCGAGACGATCGATTCCCATCCACGGGTACCGGAAATCGAGATCATCGCCGAATCCCTCGACGGCAACCCGGTGCACCTCGTGACGATCGCCGACAACGATGTCCCCCGGTCCGAAAAACAATCCGTCTGGGTGGTCGCAAGGCAACACCCGGGTGAAACGCCCAGCTCCTGGATGGTGGAGGGGCTCATCGACTGGCTTCTCTCCGACGATCCCCAGGCCGCGGCGCTGCTCGAACGCTGCAGTTTCCACATCATCGGATTCATCAATCCCGACGGCGTCATCCGCGGCAACTTCCGCACCAACGGCGCCGGACTCAACCTCAACCGGCAGTGGCTCGAACCCGATGCCAATGCCCCGACCATTTCCGGCGCCATCGATCGCATGATCGAGCACCAGGAGGCCCACGATGACATCCTCTTTTTCTCCGACAAACACGCCCATTCCTCCATCCGCGAGAACTTCTTCTACTACAACGGCGCCCAGGCCACCTCGGATGAGTTGTACGAGGAGATGCTCGCGTTCAAACGCGCTTTTAACGAGATCAATCCCGACTTCACCGCCCGTGGCGGACGGGACGGCGGCATCGCGGGAACCACCGCCAAAGCGTGGGGTTACCGCGTCCTGCGCACCCATTCGGTGACCTTCGAGGCCTCGTACCAGGACATCAACTACGGCCCCAACGACGGCCGCTACATGACCGTCGCCCAATACAAGGATCTCGGGGCCGACTTTGGAAAAACCATCGCCCGGTTCTTCTTCGAAATCCCTCTTTCGGGCGACTGAGAACGGTCCGCCCGACGACGCCGCGACGCGTTCATGTTCAATATCCTGACGGATTCGCTTTCCCTTGCCGAGTTGGAGGAGGCCCTCGGCACGACCGAAACGGTTTTCCCCGTCGCCGGCGACCCCGCGTGGAAGGAGACGGCGGCAAAACCCGCCGTGCGCACCTGGCTGCGGCAGATCCGCGAAACGGCCCGGGCCGAACGCGACGCGCCCATGCCGGAACTGACCGACGAATTGTACGGGGACTTTCACAAAACCGGACGCGGCCTGCCTTTCTCCATGCCGTACTTCGAGCGGCGCCGGCGCCTGGCGCGGGCCGCGGTCTGCGCGCTGTTTGCTTTCGAGGAAAACGGCGGGGGCGCGGCCAACCCCTGGATGGCGTCGTTGGCGGACAAACTGGCCGCCATCGTCGGGGAAGAGGCCTGGGCCATTCCGGCCCACGTGCATGAGCCCTCCGGCAAGGATTCTCTCGCCATCGATATTTTCGCCGCCGAAACCGCCAACCTCGCCGGCGAGGTCCTGAACCTGTTCGCGAGCGATCTTCCGGATGACCTGGTGGCGGCGACCCGCCGCCGCCTGCGACACGGGATTTTCGAGAACTTTCTCGATCGCCACGACACCTTCCGCTGGATACACGGAAGCCATAACTGGAACGCGGTATGCCACCACGGAATCGTCGGCGCGGCCCTGGGAGCCGGGGAAGAACCCCGCCTCCTCGCGCAATTGGTTCGGCGCGCGGCGGAGAATCTCCCTTTCTTCCTCAAAGGTTTTCCGGTCGACGGCGGGTGCACCGAAGGCCCCGGGTACTGGGAATACGGATTCGGTTCCTTCTCCATCCTCAACGACCAGTTGGAAACCGCGACCGCGGGACGGCTGTCGCTATTTGAAAACGACGACCACATTCACGCCATCGCGCGTTACGGCCCCGCCGTCTCCCTTTCCCGGGGGCGCCTCGTCAACTTCGCCGATTGCCGTCCCCGCGGCATGTTGCGCCCCTTCGTCCTCCAATACCTGGGGGAACGGCTCGGAGACGAACTCTGCCGCGAACAGGGCCGCGAGAACTACCTTGAGCAGAGCCGCATCCCCCTCGACCTCGGGGCCCAACGCTGCGACCTCTCCTATCTCCTGCGCCTGTTCCGGTACTGCCCCCGGGACCTCACCGACCTGCCGCCGCCAAAGGACCGGACCACCTTTTTCCCCGCCCTGGGCCTCATGGTGGTCAAGGCGACGAGCCCCGGCGGCCGACGGATCGAATTCGCGGTCAAAGGCGGCCACAACGGAGAACACCACAACCACAACGATTGCGGCAGCTACCTCCTGAATATCGACGGTCACCCGTTCGCTTACGAAATCGGGGGTTCCGAATACACCCGGGACTACCTCCGCGACCGCCGCTACGAATTCATCGCCACCCGGACCCGGGGCCATTCGCTGCCCGTTATCAACGGATACGAGCAGCCGCCTGGGCGCGAATTCGCCGCCGACATTATCAGCGCGGAAAACAAGGGCACCCTGTCCCTCGAACTGGACCTGACACGATGTTACCCCCCCGACGCCGGATGCCGGAGCCTGATTCGTATCGTTACACTGAATACGAACGAGGGATGGCTGGAAATCGAGGACCGTTTCTCCCTGTCCCGGCGGGAGTCGCTCGAATGCGGACTCATCACCGAAGCGAAAATCGTGCGTGACGGCGAACCCCGTCTGGTCAACGGGGACCGGACGGTTCGGCTCGACCTTTGCGGCAACCTTGTTGTCAACCGGGTGGAAACCCACGATTACCGCACCGGGACGGGAAAGCCCGCTTCGGTGAGACGGATCGCCCTTCGCCCGCACTCCATCGAGGCCAAAACGCGGACACGGTACCGGCTGAGCCTGCTGGATCCGTAAGGACGTTCCGCCTCAAAGCCGATCGATTTCCGGGTCCGTAATCTGGTCGACGTCGAGACCGGCGGGCCAGGCGCTCTCCCAGACCGTGCGAAAGACAATCCGGCCGTCCCTGAGGACGAGCAGGCCGAAATCGTTGTAATAACGCCGCCGGTATTCGAAAAGGTAAAGCTCGTCGCCGTCCCGGAGCCGGCTGACAAAGCCGGCCCAATCCGGATCCGCGTCCAGGCGGGCCCGCTCGTTGATCTCCCGGGCGTCCCGTATGAACCGCTGCAGCTCCACCGTATCGTGTATGCGTTCCTCAACCCCTTGCAGGAACACCTCCACCGCCCCGTGCTGCTCGGCAAAGAAGTACTCCATGACCTCCACTGATACCGGTGCCAGCACTTCGTAAGCGACCGCCTCGTCGCCCCCCCGCTCCCGGAAATGTTGAGCCTGGTTCACATAGCTCCCGGTCGCACACCCGGCGAACAGGACGGCCAGGGACAGTACCGCCAGTTTCCTCATATGCCTTCCTCCGGCCGGCTGTCCGGCACCCGCGCCCCGCGCAATCCCCGCGCGGCGGCCGGCCCGTCGGCAACGGGGAGTAAAACGCGACCAAACATCGTAGCGGAGCGGTTGGTTATTCTCATAGGCGGCGCCGGGTTCAGGACTTATCCTATCGGCCGTACCGGGGGGAGTGGCAATGAAAAAGCTTCCGGGAGATAAGCGTTGCCTCGCGCGTCCGGGGGCACTTGGATCGGAAGGATCACACCGCGAGGCTCCATCCCATGAACGGCAATCCGGACAACCTGATACGTGAAGTCAGCGCCCCCCTCTGGGAGGCGCGTACGTGGATGCGCTTTCTCGGCGCCATCGCCATCCTCTACGGGGCGGTGCTCGCCGTGACCATTATCGGCCTCATTATCGCCTGGCTTCCCATCTGGATCGGCATCCTGCTCTTCCAGTCGGCCCACGCCGCCGAACGCGCCCAAAACCGGGCCGACCAGGAGAGCCTCATTCGCTCGCTGGGGAAGCTCCGCCTCTGCTTCGCCGTACTCGGGGCCCTCGCCCTCCTCGGAATCATCGTTATTTCAATCTTTGTCGTCGCCGCCATCGCCGGCGGCGCCCTGGGCGAATGGCTGACCGCGTAAGCCGACCGCTCCCGGCGGCCCCGTTCGTACCGTGTCCGCAACGCCATAAAAAGCATTGAAATATGGAGCCGGTCCGCGAAGGGTTTCTTTTCCCATTCACGAATCCACCCTCCGTGCCGCGTTGCTTCTTCTCCTTTTCATACTCAACAGCTTTATTTGCGCCACGCTGCTCTTCTGGCTGCAGCCCATGTTCGCGCGCATGGCCCTGCCTATGCTCGGGGGTTCCCCGGCGGTTTGGAACACGGCCATGGTTTTCTATCAGGCCGCCCTCCTGGCGGGTTACGCCTACGCCCACGGCACACTCCGCCGCCTCGGCGTGCGCCGCCAGGCCTGGCTTCACCTCGGGGTCCTCGCGACGCCGTTTCTCTTTTTCCCGGTCGCCGTGCCGGAAGGCTGGCTCCCGCCCCCCGACACCACCCCGATTCCCTGGCTCCTGCTGTTGCTGCTCTTCGGTGTCGGGATCCCCTTTTTCGCCGTGGCCACGAGCAGCCCGGTCCTGCAACGCTGGTTCTCCACCACCCCGCACCGCTCGGCCGGCGACCCGTATTTCCTCTATGCCGCCAGCAACACCGGGAGTGTCCTCGCCCTGCTGTCGTACCCGCTGCTGATCGAGCCCAACCTGACGGTCGAAACGCAGAGCCGCTTATGGTCGTGGGGTTACGCCCTGGCCTTTCTCCTCACGGTCGGCTGCGCCCTTTACGTCATCCGCAGACAACCCGCCGCCCCATCCCCCATGGTCGCGTCTCAAGAAAAGCCCGGCCCCGCCCCCACCTGGCGCATGCGCGGTACCTGGCTCCTTTTCGCCTTTATTCCCTGCAGTCTCATGCTGGGAGTGACCACCTTCATCACCACCGACCTCGCCTCGGTTCCCCTCCTGTGGGTCATTCCCCTGACTCTCTACCTGCTGAGCTTCATTCTTGTTTTCAGCCGCAGGCAGCTCCTGCCCCTGCCCCTGATGCGCCGCCTGCTTCCCATGGCCGCGGCCCCCCTGCTCCTCATCCTCGCAACCGGGAGCAACGAACCCCTGGTCGCCATCACCCTCATCAGTCTGGCGGCTTTTTTTGTCTTCGCCATGGTCTGCCACGGCGAACTGGCGGCCACCCGGCCCGATGCCCGCCACCTGACCGAGTTCTATCTCTGCCTCTCCCTCGGCGGCGTCCTCGGAGGTGCGTTCAACGCCCTCCTGGCCCCGTTCCTCTTCACCGAGGTGGCGGAATACCCCATCGCCATCACCCTGGCCTGCATATTCGGACTGCTGGGAACCCGGTCCTGGCGCCTGGGCCTCACCCGTCCGCCGGACCTCTACGTGCCTGCCGCGCTCGGCCTCCTGACCCTGGCGCTCTTCGCCGCCGCCGATGCCTGGTGGCCGGCCAACGAGGGGAAAACCGCCATCAAGGGACTCCTGGCCGGCATTCCCGTCGTCCTCTGTTACCTCTGCTCCCGCCGTCCCGTTCGCTTCGGCCTCGGGGTCGGGGCCATACTCCTCGCCGGTTACTGGACCGAGGGGGGCCACGGCCGCGTGGTGTACGCGGAACGAAGTTTCTTCGGGGTTCACCGGATCACCACCGACCGGGAGGAATCCTTTTACCGCCTGGTCCACGGCAACACGTTCCACGGCGCGCAGAGCCGGGATCCCGCGCGGCGCGGCGAACCGCTCGCCTATTACCACCGCACCGGCCCGATGGGGCAGGTGTTCGCCGCGCACGAAGGTTTCCCCGAAAATCGCATCGCCATGATCGGGCTGGGGACCGGGGCGCTGGCGGCATACGGGCGCGCCGGCGAAACGTGGCGATTCTACGAGATCGATCCCGCCGTCAAACGAATCGCCCGCGACACCCGGTACTTCACCTACCTCGACGACTCCCCGGCCGAAATCGAGGTGATCCTCGGCGATGCCCGCCTCTCGCTCGAACGTGCGCCGGAGGAGCATTACGGACTGATTGTCCTCGACGCCTACAGCTCCGACGCCATTCCGGTTCACCTGCTCACCCGGGAGGCCCTGCGGCTTTACCGGGAAAAGCTCGCGCCGGGCGGCATCCTCGCCTTCCACGTCTCCAATCTTCACCTCGACCTGGTGCCCCTCGCGGCCAACCTCGCCCACGACGCCGGGTTGTATCATATATTCCAGGACGACACCTTCGTCTCACCCGGGGAGCGGGCCGAGGGAAAACTCCCGTCCCAATGGATCCTGATGGCGGAGGAGGAAGGACCGCTGGCGCCGTTCCTCCTCGACGCCCACTGGCAACAACTCCCGCCCGACCGATCGGTTCGCGTCTGGACCGACAATTACTCGAGTCTCTTCGAAGTATTCCGCTGGCGACACTAGTCGCCGCGGCGTAAGCGCCCATTATGAATCGTCGCATAAATTCTTGCACATCGCCATTCCCGCTCCTCACGGAGCGGCCTACGAGAGAAAGTCGATGTCGGTGCAAATACTTTCGGGACGATTGATACCACCCGCCGGCCGTCGCCCGCTCTACCGATGGCGCAGCCGCCTCGAACGCGACCGGGCGCTGGCCGGTCGAATCCCGCTACCGGCAGCTGAGGTTGCGGGCGGATCCGGTGGAAAGCGCCGGCATTCAGCGAAACCGTCCGCCTCCAGCCGACTTACCGGGGCCCGGAAACGGTTTCTCCAGGACACAGAAGGAATAGGAATAGGCGCGGTGGCGGAGGATTTCGGGAGGGAAGTTTTTCAGCTTCATTTTGAGGCTGGTGCAGATGGGACGGATACGGGCGATGCGCCAGCCCTCCGAGCGGAGCTGGTCGAACTCGTTTTTTTGCTGGTCATGGATGATGAAAACCCCGGGGGAGCTGTTGACCAGGATGAAGCCTTTCTGGCGGGGGGTCATAGTCAGTCGATTTCTCTCCGGGCCAGGTCGTCTTCGTCCCACCCGAAATAGTGTCCCAATTCATGCAGGTAGGTGATTCGGACCTCTTCTCGAAACACGCCGATATCACCCTCGACGAAATCCCACAAATTTTCAAGAAAGAGGAGGATTTGGGCGGGAAGCGGGTCGAGGGTGGCGCCGCGGTCGGCGAGCGGCTCGCCGACAAAAAGCCCGAGAATGCTTTCGTCGATATCCGGTCCGAGCATATCGTCGGTGGGTCGCATTTCAAAGACGACGGGAACCGTCCGCGCCTCGCGCCGCACCTCCTCGGGAAGGGAATCGATGGCCCGCTCCACTTCGCGTTCGGCCCATCGCTCAAGTTTCTTTTCCAGTCCGCTCATCGTACCCGTCACGATGGGGCGCCGCCGGTGGCGCGGCAAGTGCGGAAGGCACACCCGGGGGCGGATCCGCCCGGACAGGCAATGCCCGCACCGGGTTCGTCACGGTCATATCGCGTCGTCCCCGGCCTCCCCCGCCGCGGCGTGATCGCGAATAAACCGCATGATCTCGTCCCGTGTCCCCCGAATGGGGTATTTAACGAGGGGTCGCGCCTTGAGCGCCTCCAGGGTTTCGTGTTTCGGCTCGATGCCGATCGCGTCCCTGATGGTGTCGGGAAATTTCGCCGGACTGGCCGTGGCGAGAACCACGGAGGTCCGCCCGGGATCCAGTTCCTTGAAGGCGCAGGCGGTGTGCGGGTCGACCACGTAATCGAATCTCCGGTAAACGGACTCGATCGCGGCCGGGATTTCCCCGTCGGTCATACGGGAGGCGGAAAACACGTCGCGTTCAAAGTGCTCGAACCGGTACTCCCCCTTTTCCTTCAGGATCGCCATGATCCGCCTGACCTCGGCGCCGTCCCCGTCAACGGCGTAATAAAGGAACCGCTCGAAGTTGGACGCCACCTGGATATCCATGGACGGCGCCAGGCTGGGTGAGACCGCGCCCACCCGGTACTCGCCGGTATTGAAAAGGCGGCAGAGGATGTCGTTCCGGTTGGTGGCGATCCGGAAGGCCGGGACGGGCACGCCCATCCCCCGCAGCAGCCACCCCGCCAGGACATTGCCGAAGTTGCCGGTTGGAACGACGAATTCGCAGCGGGCCCGCTTCTCCGCGGGCAGACGAAACCAGGCGTAGAGGTAATACACACACTGGGCCAGCACACGGGCGAGGTTGATGGAATTGACCGCCGACACCCGGAATTCCTCCTTGAAGGCGGTTTCTGCGAAGACCTCCTTCAGGGCGGCCTGGGCGTCGTCAAAGCTGCCCTGAATGGCCAGGGGGAAGACGTTGTCCGCGCCCGTGCACACCATCTGGCGCTCCTGCAGCGGCGAGACCCGTCCGTCGGGATAAAGGATGAACACCGAAACCCCCTCCTTGCCGAGGAGTCCGTGGATCGCGGCCGCACCGGTATCGCCGGAGGTCGCCCCGAGGACATTGATGCCGCGTCCGCTGGTCGCGATCTGCTCCGCGTAAAGGTTGCCGAGAAGCTGGAGGGCGAAATCCTTGAACGCCAGGGTGGGCCCGTGAAAGAGTTCGAGGACAAAGAGGTCCTCGTCCAGCCTCGCCAGGGGGGCGACCTCGGGATGGTCGAAACATCGATAGGAGCGATCCACGATCCCGCGGAGCCGGTCGCCGTCGATATCGGTGGCGAAGCACCGGAAAAAAGCATAACAAAGGTCCGGGTACGGGAGGGCGCTCCACTCCGCCATCGCGGGGGATAAATCGGGCAGTTTTTCCGGCAGGAAAAGGCCGCCGTCGGGCGCGAGGCCGACGGCCACGGCCCGGGAAAAGCTGTGCGGTTCGGTCTGGCCTCGGGTGCTGATGTAACGCATGTCAGTGAAATCGTGGCGCGGGATCCCGGGAAACGGCAACGCCGCGGACTCCGCCGCCGCCGTCGGCAATTTTCTCCCGGCTCAACGGTCGGCTTTCGGTTTCGCTTCGACCCCGAGCCCGAAGGCGTCGTGAACCGCGCGGGCCGCGTCGTCGGCCCGCGCGAGGTCGATGGCCACGGAGATCTTGATTTCGGAAGTGCTGATCAACTGGATATTGACGTCCTTTTCCGCCAGTGACGAGAAGAGGGTGGAGGCGACACCGGAATGGCTCCGCATGCCGACCCCGACCACGGAGAGCTTGGCGACGTCGTCGGTCACGTTCACACTGCCGCCGCCGATCTCGCTCAAGGCGTTGTCCACCGCCGTGCGGGCCCGCCCGGCATCGTCCCGGGGCACGGTAAAGGTCAGATTCGCGCGCCCCCCGCGCCCGACGTTTTGCACGATCATATCGACGTTGACCTCGGCCTCGGCCAGCGCCCGGAACACGCGGGCGGCGGTCCCGGGCTGGTCCGAGATATTGCTGACGGTGACCTTGACCTGGTTCTTGTCGACGGCGACGCCGCGCACGACGACATCCTCCATGGAGGCGATTTCTTCTTTCACAATGGTTCCCGGGTTTTGGTTGAAACTGGAGCGGACCTCAAAAACAACGCCGAACTTCTTGGCGAACTCGACGGCGCGCGCCTGCATTACCTTCGAACCCATACTGGCCAGCTCGAGCATTTCGTCGTAACTGACCTCGGGAATTTTCCGCGCGCCGGGCACGACGCGGGGATCGGCGGTGTAGACGCCGTCGACATCGGTAAAGATCTGGCAAAGGTCGGCCTTCACCGCGCTGGCCACGGCGATGGCGCTGAGGTCGGAGCCGCCGCGGCCCAGCGTCGTGATCTGGCCCTCGGCGTTCACCCCCTGAAACCCGGCGACAATGACCACGTTGCCGTCCCGCAGGGCGGTTTCGACGTTGACCGCGTTGATGCTGACGATGCGCGCGCGGGTGTGGGCGGGATCGGTCAGGATCCCGGCCTGCGCCCCGGTGCGGGAAACGGCGGGGGTACCCAGGGCGTGGATGGCCATGGCGGTGAGGGCGATCGTCTCCTGTTCCCCGACCGCGAGGAGCATATCCATTTCCCGGTCGTTCGGCTGCGGATTGAGGAAACGGGCCTTTCCGATCAGTTCGTTGGTGACCCCGGAGCGCGCCGAGACCACCACCACGACCTCGTTCCCCTCGTCGTAACATTGCTTCACCCGGCCGGCGACGTTGCGGATCCGCTCCACATCGGCCACCGAGGTTCCCCCGTATTTTTGGACTATTCTGGCCATTAAGTAAAATGCTTCGGCACCGGCAAAGGGCGTTTTTCAAATACCGCCGGGCACCCCGGCCGCGGAGATCGCGATTTTTCCGGTGCCGCTATGCCGTGTTCACTCATTTATTCCTCGAAATCGGCGATGCGCATGAGAAACGGTTCCTCCAGCGCGCTCTCCAGTTCCCCCAGCTGGCGGACGGCATGCCGGATATCCTTTTCGTTGCTCCGATGGGTTGTCAATATGAGGGACGCGCCTTTGGACGACGGCAATTCGCGTTGCAGCACGCTGGCGATGCTGACCCGGTTCTCCGCCATCACCGTGGCGACGCGGGCCAGGACCCCCGGTTCGTCCTTCACGGTCAGGCGCAGGTAGTAGAGAGAGCTGACCTCCTCCAGGGGCTGGATCCCGCAGGGGCGGGAATCCTCCTCGTGGATACGCAGGGCCTCGTCGGGAAGGAGGAGGCGGTGCGACCCCTTGATGACGAGGGCGGCATCGGCGATATCGCTGATCACGGCACTCGCGGTGGCGTCCTGTCCCGCTCCCCGTCCGATGTAGGAGGTGGCGCCGACAATGTCGCCCGAAAGCGTTATCCCGTTGTAGGCCCCGGTCAAATTGGCCAGCACCCGGTTCCGCGGCACGAGGGCCGGGTGCACGCGGGTAAACATCCGGTCGGTTTGAAAATCGCGGGTGATGACCGCCAGCAGTTTGATACTGTACCCCAGGGCGGCCGCCTGCCGGATATCCTCCTGGGTGATCCGGCGGATTCCCTCGACCAGCATCTCCTCCAGGTTCACCCATCGCCCGTGGGCGAGGAAACCGAGAATGGCGGCCTTGTGCGCCGTATCCAGGCCGTCGACATCGAGGGATTCATCCGCTTCCACGTACCCGAGTTTGCGGGCCTGTTTGAGCAGTTCCTCAAACGACAGACCCTCCGCTTCCATCCGGTTGAGGATGTAATTGCAGGTGCCGTTGAGAACGCCGTAAATGAGCTTGAAGCGATTGGCGACCAGCCCCTCCCGCAGAGCCTTGATGATGGGGATTCCGCCACCGACGCTCGCTTCGAAAAAGTAATGCCCGCCGCCCCGACGCGCCGCCTCAAAGACCTCCTGTCCGTGCTCGCAGAGGAGGGCCTTGTTGGCACTGATCACAACCTTGCCGGCTTCCAGCGCCGCGAGGGTAAACTCGCGGGCGAGCCCGGTGCCGCCCATGAGCTCGCAGACGATCCCGAGATCGGGATCGCGGGCGAGCCCCATGACATCGTCCGTGAGGCGTTCGCGCGGGATGCGGACGGATCGGCTTTTATCGACGTCCCGCACGGCCGCGCGCGCCAGCTCCAGTTTGACGCCCAGACGGGATTCCAGCAGCTTCCGGTTGCGCTGCAAATGCTTCCACACTCCCTGCCCCACGACCCCCAGGCCGCAGATCCCGATTTTGATTAACTTAACCTCTGCCATCTGAATCGTATGCTTAAAACCCGCGGGAATCCCGGCAAAACAAGCCGGCGGCGACCGGCGCTCTCAATCCGCGGCATCCCCGCTCCCATCCTTCCCGGCCGTTCCCCGACTCCGATCCCGCTTCCTCTCGAACCGGTGCTCGGTCCCCTCCAGCAGTCGCGCAATATTGGATCGATGGCGATAAAAAATCAGCACGGTGATGGCGATGCTGAAAAAAAGCAGCAGCCGGTCGGGATCATCCGAAAGCGCCACCACCGAGAACGGCAGGGTGAGGGCGAACGCGAGCGAGGCCAGGGAGACGTAGCGGAAGAGAAAAAAAACCACCAGCCACGCGACCAGACCGACCACCACGACCCAGGGCATGATGGCGGCCAGCCCGCCCATGGTGGTCGCGACGCCCTTGCCGCCGCGAAACTTCAGGAAGACCGGGAAGCTGTGGCCCAGGATCGCGGCGGCCAGCGCCACGATCGCCGCCACCAGGGCCACCGGCTCCCCGTCGCCGGCCGCCAGGAGCGGCCAGAGCGCAGCGAAAAGCCCCTTTAAAAAATCCAGTACGAAGACCAGGTTCCCGGGACCCTTGCCCACCGCCCGCTTGACATTGGTCGCACCCGGGTTGCCGCTTCCTTCCGCGAGGATGTCGACCCCGTAATGCCGGGCCACGAGGTAGGCGAACGGGATGGAACCGACCAGGTAGCCGGCAACCGCGGCGGCGGCGATGAGGAGCGGGTCCGGCATGATGGCAAAAGGTCAGGCCTTGACCAGCATCACGTTGCTGATGGCTTCGTGCGCGCTGATCTCGTCCAGCGTCTCCCTTCCGGGTTCACTGTCCAACGCGAGCACGGTCAGCGCCCGTCCGCCAACCTCGTTCCGGCTGAGGGACATGGCCGCGATGTTCACATTCTCCCGGCCCAGGATCTGCCCCAGGGTTCCCACCATACCGGGAACGTCCTGGTTTTCCAGCAGCAGGAGGGTGCCCTCCGGCGTGGCTTCGACATCGCGGCCGTTGATTTCCACGATTCGGGGCATGAAATTCTTGCCGATAAGCGTGCCGGAAACGCTGTAGGTCTTGCCGCTGCCGTTGGTGGCTTCCAGCTGGATCAGTTCGGTATAGTCGCTCTCCACGTTGGATTTGGTGACGTCGACTTCGATACCGAGACTTTTTATGAGGACGGGGGCGTTGACGTGATTCACGTTCTCGCCGCTGATTTGCTGCAGGTAACCGAACATGATGCTCCGTGTGACCGGGTTCGCATCGAGTTCGACCAGTTTCCCCCAGTAGGTGACTTTCAATTTCTCGATCGACTCCGGGGAGATCTGCTGGACGACCGTGCCGAGCTTGGTGGCGAGATCGAGGTACGGCTTGAGCGCCTGAAGCGTTTTCTTGTCGACCGAGGGCATGTTGACCGCGTTCATAATGACGCCGCCCGCGATGGCCTCCAGGATCGACTCGGCCACCTCCACCCCGACGTTTTCCTGGGCCTCCTGGGTGGAAGCCCCGAGGTGAGGGGTCAGCACGACGTTGGGGAGCTTGCGGAACTCGCTGTCCTCCGGCAGGGGCTCCTTTTCGTAAACATCGAGTCCCGCGGCCGCGACCTTTCCGGATTTCAACGCCTCCAGAAGGGCGGACTCCTGGATCAGCCCGCCGCGGGCGCAATTGAAGATCCGGACGCCGTCCTTCATCTTGGCGAAGGCGGCGGCGTCGATGAGGTTGGATGTCCGCTCGGTTTTCGGCATGTGGACGGTGATGTAATCGGCCTCCCGCACGAGGGTATCGAGATCGACCGGCTCGATATCGAGCGTTTTCGCCCGGCTCGGCGCCAGGTAAGGGTCGTAGGCCAACACCTTCATGCCGAAGGCCTGGGCGCGGCGGGCCACTTCGCCGCCGATGCGGCCCACCCCGCAGATACCGATCGTCTTGCGAAAAAGTTCCGTCCCGGAAAACGCCTTCCGGTCCCACTTGCCCTCCCGCATGGAGGCGCAGGCCTGGGGAACGGGACGCGCCCCGCAAAGCAGGTGGGTGAAGGTCAGTTCCGCCGTGGCCACGGTGTTTCCACCCGGCGTGTTCATCACGATAATTCCCCGACTGGTGGCGGCCTCGACGTCGATATTGTCGACGCCCACGCCGGCCCGCCCCACCGCCTTCAGGGACGGGGCGGCCTCCATGACCTCCCGCGTGATTTTGGTCTCGCTGCGAACGATGACGGCATCCACATCCGCCACCAACTCGAGGATCTTCTCGGGTGAGGAACCATACGCCTCGACCACCTCGATATCGGGCTGTTTACGCAAATAGTCTACTCCGCTCGGTGCAATTTTATCGGCTACTAGTACTTTCATAACTCGTTGTTTGTTAAAAGAACCAGCAGTACAGGACGAGCGGGGAAAAGGCAACGAAAGAAAAAGCCGGCCACGCCGCGAACGGGTTTACGAGCGGCCCGGGAGGCACCTCGTCCGCGCCGTCCGGCTCAGCCCGGCTCAAAAAAACCCGCGCAGGTACTCCGGCAGGCGGGCGGCGGCGACGGATTCCTCGGTCCGGTCGCCGAGATGGCGCACTTTGACCGCTCCGGCGGCGACTTCCTCGGACCCGTAAATGAGGGCCAGCCGGGCACCGCTGGCGGCCGCCATCTTGAACTGTTTGCCAAAGGCAACCGGCTTCAGCGCGTACTCGACCCGGTAGCCGGCGTCCCGCAACCGGCGGATGTCGCCGAAGGCGGGCTCGCGTTCGGCTTCGCCCCCGATGACCACAAACAAGTCGGCCGCCTCCACGTACCGCGGCAGCAGTTTCCTCGACTCCAGCAACTCGCCCAGGGTCACGTCCCCGATCCCGAACCCGGCCGCGGCCAGGGCCGGACCGCCCAGCTTTTCCACCAGGTGATCGTACCGGCCGCCACCGGCCAGGGCCCGAAGGTCGCCCGCCAGGTCGAACGCTTCGTAGACGAAGCCCGTGTAGTAGGCGAGCCCGCGCACGATCCCGAGGTCGATGCGGACAAATGAGTCGAGCCC
>PXDC01000084.1 GCA_003565135.1 Verrucomicrobiota bacterium | reverse complement strand
AGGCGTGATTGGTGATTCGTGATTGGTGATTGGTGATTGGTGATTCGTGATTGGTGATTCGTGATTGGTGATTGGGGATTGGGGACCGGGGGTTAAGTAATTGTTTTTGGAGAATTTCTGGCGAGGGCGTAAAGCTAATGAATTCTTATTGGCGATCTGAAGAACCGACATACGCATTTGTGGAAGACAGTGGGCGTGCATTTGGAAGCTTCGAAACTCTCGAATGCTGGCAGGCATGCCGGGATCTTAGAATATTTGTTGCAGAACAGGTTATTCCAATACTTCCGGTCGACGAAAAATACCGACTTGGCGATCAAATGTTGCGTGCGGCGCGATCTACCACAGCCAATATAGCGGAAGGCCACGGCCGATATCATTTCTTGGACAACGCAAAATTCTGCAGGAATGCACGCGGATCGTGTAGTGAGGTTCTCGATCACTTAATAACCGCACAAGACGAAGGATTGATCGCAGAAGATCTTTATACACAAGGGAGGTCCTTGGTTGAGCGTGGCATGAAAATTTTAAACGGATATATTGGCTATCTAAACAAAGCCAACAATGGGCGGTAATCGAGATCAATAGGTTTTCGTTACGGCTTGACAGTACCACTGCTGACCGAAACGAATCCCCAATCACCAATCCCGAATCACCAATCCCGAATCACCAATACCCAATCACCAATTCCCAATCACATCACGAATCAGCAATCACGAATCACCAACCCATGAAAATTCTCGTTACAGGAACTGCCGGATTTATCGGCTTTCACGTCGCAAAGTATCTCCTCGCGCGGGGAGATGAGGTCATCGGACTCGACAGCGTCAATGATTACTACGACGTCACGCTCAAGGAAGCCCGCCTCGCGGAGCTGGAGAAGCAGGCTTCAGGAGCAACGAGTGACGAATCACGAACCACGAATCGCTATAAGTTTCTCAAGCTCGACCTGGCGGACCAGGAGGGGATCAATCGCATGTTTTCCGAGGAAAAGCCCGAGCGGGTGATTCACCTGGCGGCCCAGGCCGGTGTGCGCTATTCGCTGACGCATCCCCACAGCTATATCCAGAGCAACCTGGTCGGCTTTACCAACATCCTGGAAGGGTGCCGGCATCACGGGGTGGAACACCTGACGTACGCATCCTCCAGTTCGGTCTACGGGGCGAACACGAAGATGCCGTTTTCGATTCATCAAAACGTCGATCACCCGGTGAGCCTTTACGCCGCGAGCAAAAAAGCGAACGAGTTGATGGCCCACACCTACAGCCACCTCTACCGGTTGCCGACGACGGGACTGCGCTTTTTCACCGTGTACGGGCCCTGGGGGCGGCCGGACATGGCGCTCTTTCTGTTCACCAAGGCCATACTGGAGGGGAGGCCGATCGACGTCTTCAACCACGGAAAAATGCGGCGCGATTTCACCTTTATCGACGATATTGTCGAGGGGGTCGTGCGCACCTCCGACCACGTGGCCGAACCCAATCCCGATTGGAGCGGGGATGACTCGGATCCCGGCACCAGTTCGGCTCCGTACCGGATCTACAATATCGGCAACAACCAACCGGTGGAATTGATGCGCCTGATCGAGGTCCTGGAGGACAACCTGGGGAAGAAGGCGGAGAAGAACCTGCTTCCCATGCAGCCCGGAGATGTTCCCGCCACCTATGCCGACGTCGACGACCTGATGAACGATGTCGGATTCAAACCGGCGACTCCGATCGAGGAGGGCGTACGGCGTTTTGTGGAGTGGTACCGCGAATTCTATGGCGTTCCGGTCGCGGGTTAGCGCGGCCTCGACTTCACCCCGGAGCCGGTTCGCGGGGCACCTCCGGTGAAAGCCGGCCGGCATACGGGTTGCGACACGGTTCCTTGACCGGTAGGCCTGCCGCAATAAGGGAAACCCTCATGGTCTAAAGAGTCGAAAACCGACCCCGTTGCCGGGAGTCACCCTCATTGCCGGTGAAGTGTTTTAGGGGTAATTTGTGATTGTTATATTAAAACATCTGTCCGGGGTGCCGGAAACGTAACAATCCTATATGAAAAACGAATCAATCAAATCCGTCCGCGGATTTTGTCTCACGTTCGGAGCGGTGGTCGCTGTGTCCTTGTTCTCCCAATACAGCGAAGCTTCCGGTTTCGAGCCGGTTATCCGGGAAAAACAGCCGGAGGTCGTGCCACTGGGTTTTAATCCGAGCTCCGGCTTCCAACTGAGGATCGACGGGGCGCCCGGCGTGTACGGGGTGGAGATTTCGGATGATCTTCAACAGTGGAGCCTGCTTGAGAATGCCGTGGTTGACGAGGGACCGGTCACGGTGCTCGACGGCGACGCGGTGGGGCTGAAGCGCCGGTTTTACCGAGCCACGGGTGTCTTCGAGGAGTCGGAGTATCATTTTTTGGATTTTCATTGGGGCGTTGAGACGGAGCCGGGCCAGGGAAGATTCGTGGCCGGGTACCGGTCCGTCGATCGAATGGTTTTTCAAAACGCCGGTTCGAACAAGAGCCTTCTCCGGTTCCGGAACGGTTTTGGCGCCAGCACCCGCCTGACCCCCCCGTCGCAGATTGAAACCGGAGCCTTCCTCCTCGACGGTACGGCCGAAGCGTTTGCCGAATACACCGCCGCCGGCCTTGACATCAACTACCCGGCGACTTCCGGCGAACATGCCTATGCCGATGCCATCGAGCGGGAGGCACGCAATCTGGAACTGGTGGCGATGCGGGGCAACCGCGATACGCTCGCGGGGATGGGCGGCGGGGGTTACACGCTGGATGAGACAATTCAGGGCCGGGAGATCCGTCTTGGCGTGATGGGGCGCCGGAGCCGGAATGCGTCGCTGGATGCGCTCGAGGGTGACTGGGGATTCATCCGATTTCTGATCGATCCGTCCAACGGGGTGTTCAACGCCGGTGCCTTTGCCGGCGGTATCGACGCCCAGGCGGGGCGGTTTGACGGGACCTATGCCCGCGAGGCGGAGATTCAGCTCGCCCTGGACGGTACCTGGGGCGGAGGCAACCTCGCATTTGTCGATGAACCCGAGACCTTTTCCATTCCAGTGGAGGTGGAGCCGGACGGAACGTTTCGGCTGTCGCCGGAAGGAGACGTTTTTGACGGGTTTGTGACCCGTACGGGAAATCTCTTTACGACGGCCCGGGTGGCTCCCGAAGTCTCGCTGTCCGGATCGGGCCACGCGAGCGACGTGGTGGGCGAGGCGAACTACCAGTACATGATCGGCATTCGCCGCGATCCCAATCCCGAGTTGAGCGGCCGATCCTACCGGATCCTGGGGCAAATGTTGCTCCTGGAAGACGGTCGGTACGAGGTGGGCGCCTTTCGCGACGCCGGCAATCGATTCGCCTTCGACGAGCAGGGTGTAAGCACGGAGACCATTACTTTTCAAACCGTCGGCACGGATCTGGCCGGAAATGCCGTCCAGAGCAATGAATCGATTCGACTCGAAGTCGAAGTATCGATCGACGCCAACGGCATGATCCGGATGGATGGCGGGCGCCTGGACAAGGATATTTCGTTCAACGTCTTCGGCTTCGCCCAGGAGGGCGGCGATGTGCTGGTCCTGGCGTTGGGATTCATGGCCGACGACGGCAGTTCCGGCGGAGTCGGTGTTCTACTGGCCAAGGAGATCGTGGAATAGGGTGAAGGGAACCCGGAACAGCGGCACTCCCGTGGTTGTGGCGACCGGGTTTATCCCGGGAGGTCCGGGGACCCGGAGAATCAGGGGGATAAACCCCCTCGCTAAGGAGAAATCCGAAAACGTGGCGACGGGGAGTCCATTTGCACGGCCATCAACTTTTCTCGTAGGCCGCTCCGTGAGGGGCGGGAATGGCGAGGGAAGCAGGGTTCCAGCGACCCTTGTTATTGAATTCGATCGCAGGGGCGAGACGTAAAAGACACATCAGGAATGTACGATTTAATCAGGAAACTATTCTCATTGCTGCCGCGGGCCGACAGATGGAAGCTGGGCGCGTTGCTGCTTATGATGCTGGTGGGATCCTTTCTGGAGGTGGTGGGAATCGGCATGATCCCGGTCTTTATCTCCATTGTGGCCAACCCGGACCGGGTCCTTGAGATCGAATGGCTCGCGCCGGTATTCGCCTACCTCGAGATCGACGACGGCGGCGATCTTCTGGTCTACGGGGGGGTGCTCCTGATTGCCGTATTTGCCTTCAAGAACGCCTACATCCTGGCGTTCCGGTACATCGAAGCCCGCTTTATCTACAACCGGTTTGTCACCATCGGCAGCCGTTTGTTCGACCGATACATGACGGCTCCGTACACGTTTATTTTATCCCGGAACTCGGCCGAGCTGCTGCGCAACGTAACCAACGAGACCAAGTACCTGGCCAAAAACATTATGGAGCCGCTGCTCAAGCTGGGGATGGACGTGCTCCTGATCAGCGGAACGGTT
>PXDC01000512.1 GCA_003565135.1 Verrucomicrobiota bacterium | reverse complement strand
GGTGTGGTTGACCTTGATTTGGGCGTCCTCGGTGGTGGTGCCGGTCCCCGCCCGGCGGTACCACACATACACGCCGTAATATCCCGCCTCCGGAATGTTCGGCGTGTAGGTCGCGGTGGCCGTCGGCTCCCCGGTCACGGTGACAGCCCGCCGCTGGGTTCCGTTGTAGGCGCCGGCCAGGCTTTCCACCGTCCATGAACCTGTTTGGGAGTAGCCGGACCCGCCTTGGGGAACAATGACCATGTTCGGATTCATGCAACGCTCCCGCATCGTGTAAACGCTGGCGCCCGCGTTCCACAGATATTGGTGGAGGTGTTGCAACACCGATTCCCCGTTGCCGTGGTCTTCAATGTACTGGTGCGTGTTCGGTCGCTGGGTGGCCCAGCGGTTCAAGTTTGAACTGTAAAACCAGCCGTGCCCGGGACTGAGAAAGACCGACGCGCCGCTGAGCGCGCCGGATGGCTGGGCCTGGCCCTGGGCCGGGACGTGGGGAATGCTCATCGGAACCATCTCCTCCACCGGTTCGGGGCCGAAATCCGGGAGCGGCTTGGAGGGGATTTCAGGCCATTTCCACAGTTCCAACAGGGGGCGATACGGAACCGCCTCCCCTGTCCGGGCGGCCCATTCCAAGGAACCGGCTTCCGGCCAAAGGCCCTCCCATGTTCCCAGCATGCGGCGCATGTCTTCCAGAAGGTAATCCTCCGTGTCGAAAACAACCCCTGTCGGAAACGTCACCTTTAGCCAAGTGACGTCCTCCTCCCGCTCCATGCCGTCGAATTGGCTGCCAACGGGAAAGAGCGGTGCCAGGCCGGGTTCGGCCGGTTCCCGCAAAAACCGCTCCGCCGCGGCGGCCAGGGCCTTCTCTCCGGTTGCGTGGGCGGGCAACGGTTCCTCCACCCAAACCGGAGCCGCCTGCGCCCGGTAAAGCAAGGGCACCGTTTCGGCCGACACATGGGCCTGGGCGGACATGGCGGTGATGGACAACAAAACCCCGATGGAAAATAAACGGTTTTTTTGAAGAAACATGATGGTAACCCTATCACTTCTTCACGCCTCCGCCATTCCAAAAGGAAGAACAACCCCCTCCGATATCCGCTTGCCCGCCGCATCAAATCGCCCAATCTGAAAAGCCTATCGCACCCATGCACCACCTATTTGACGTTTTCGGGATAGAAATTGAATACATGATCATTCAGACGGAGACCCGCGCCGTCGCCCCCCTGACCGACCGAATCATGACGGCCCAGTGCGGACAACCCGAGAACGAATGCCGTCTCGGTCCCTGCGAGGTCTCCAATGAACTGGCCGCCCATGTGTTTGAAATCAAAACCCCGCAACCGACCGCCGATCTCGATCAGTTGGAAAACGATTTCCGCGAAACCGTCCGCCTGACCAATGCCCTGCTCGCCGAACACGGATGCCGCCTGCTGCCCGGCCCGATGCACCCGACCATGGACCCCGCCCGCGAGTCCCACACCTGGCCGCACGGCCGCCGTGAGATCTATGACCGCTACAACGCCATTTTTGATTGCCGGGGGCACGGCTGGTTCAATCTGCAAAGTTGCCACATCAATCTTCCTTTTGCCGACGACCGCGAATTCGCCCTGCTGCATTCCGCCGTCGTGCTGGTTCTCCCCTTGCTCCCCGCGCTGGCGGCCGGGAGTCCTTTCCGGGATGGAAAACCAACCGGTCTAGCCGACACCCGTCTCGACACCTACCAACACAACCAGGCCCGCTGTCCCGCCATCACCGGAGCGGTCATCCCGGAGGCCGTTTTTTCCGAAGAGGAATACCGCCAAACCATCCTCGAACCGATGTATGCGGAAATACGCCCACTGGACCCGGACGGCCTTTTGCAGGAAGAGTGGCTCAATTCCAGGGGCGCCATCGCCCGGTTTGACCGCGGAGCGATTGAAATCCGACTGCTCGACTCCCAGGAGTGCCCCTTGGCCGACCTCGCCCTGGCCGATTTCTTCATCCAAACCATTCGCTTTCTCGTGGAAGAACGCGGCGGGCTTTTGCGGAAACTGGTGCAAACCTCCCCGCTCGACGGAAAGGCTCGGCAACTGCGTGAGGTCATTCGGCATGGACTGTCCGCGCCGGTGTTGCTGCCCGAACTTCGGGAGGCGTTTTCCCTGTCGTCCGACCCGGCCACGGCGGCGGATTTTTGGCAAGCGATCGCCAGCGGACCGGTGGGGAAAGGGCTATCCCCCCGGCGGCGGGAAACGGTGAACACCCTGTTGCGCTCCGGGAATCTCGCCGACCGGCTTCTCGCGTTTTACCAGGCCAACGAAGGGCAAGCGGCTTTTGCCCCGATGATGGACCGGTTGTCGGATTGCCTCGCCACCAATCAACTTTTCACTCCTTCATCCACCTGATCCGTGCGCGGACGCTATCGGTTTCTCGTCACCTGCGAACACGCTTCCCCGGCCGTGCCACCGGAATGGCGGGAACAGCTCGAACCGTATTGCGCCGCCAGCGAAACCCACCGGGTGTGGGATCCGGGAGCACCCGACATCGCCGAACGCCTGGCCAAACTTCTGCGGGCGCCCTTGTTCAACGGCGAACAAACGCGCTTGTTGGTGGACCTGAATCGTTCGGTCGGCCATCCGGAATTGTTCGCCCCGGTTTTGCGGGAAATTCCGGATACGCAAAAAACGGCCATCCTGACCCGTCATTATTATCCGTTCCGCCACCGTGTCATCCGTTTGCTCGAACAATGGTTGACCGAAAAACTGCCGGTCATTCACCTGTCCGTGCATTCCTTCACGCCGGTTTTGGACGGCGAAACCCGCGATGCCGGGTTCGGGTTGTTATATGACCCGGCGCACCCTCCCGAGCGGTCTCTCGCCACCGTCTGGCTGCATTGCCTGAAAGCGGCCCGCCGCGATATCGTCTCCCGCGAAAATTATCCCTACGCCGGCGTGGCCGACGGACATTGCACCTCCCTGCGGCGCTGCTACGGCCCGGCGCTGCCCTATCTCGGATTCGAGCTGGAGTTCAACCAAACCCTGCCTTTAGCTAAAGAAGCCGACCAGTATGCCCAATGGATTTTCCGCACTTTAAAACAAAGTTTGCAGAGCAAACGCGTCCAACCCTTCACCCGCTGAAAACAGCTGCCCGTTTGTCTCATTCGAAGCCATGAGCTTGAGCTTGCACACCTCCAACCGCATGGAAACCCTCGCCGCGATGCTGGCGGCGGGGTTGCGGGATAATCCGCCCGCCGATCCATTCGCCGCCGAAACCATTCTCATCCAAAGCCGGGGCATGGCCAAATGGCTGACCCTCCAATTGGCCGACGCCCGCGGCATCTCCTTCCACCTTGATTTCCCTTTCCCCCGCGACACCGTGATCCGCATGCTGCGGGGCGCGGACGGGTGGACCCCGCCAAAGGGTTTCACCGTGCCGGAGATGACATGGAGGCTCCACGCCCTCCTCCCCTCCCTCTCGGAGCGCAAGGGGTTCGACCCCATTCGCCGGTTTCTCGAAGACGGCGACGAGCTGAAACGCCACCAACTCGCCGGTCGGCTGGCCCGCCTTTACGACCAATACCTCGTTTACCGGCCCGATCTCATCCTGGCTTGGGAAACGGATGAATCCATCCGCGAATGGGACGCGGTGACGTGGCGGGAAATGACCGGCGGGCCGCGCCCGCACCTCGCCGCCCGCATGGATGCTTTTCGCCGCGGAAACATCCCCCCCGAAACGGACCGCCCGGAGAATCCGCCCGCGCGCTTGTCGGTTTTCGGCATTTCATCCCTGCCACCCGCCTTTCTCGATGTATTGGCGAATTGGGGACGCGAGCGGGACGTCCGTTTTTACCTGCTCCAGCCCGGTCCCGGCTATTGGGGCGATTTGGTAACGCGGAAGCGGAGGGAGAAAGGCGGCCCCGGCGTCCAATATCTGGAGACAGGCCACCCGCTGGTGCCGTCGCTCGGCAGGCAGGGACAGGATTTGCTGAATCTGCTGATCGACGCGGGATTTGACACCGGCGCGGGGGGAGAGGAATTCATCGTTCCGGAACCGGACACCCTGTTGCGCCAACTCCAACGCGATATACACGACTTGGTTGACCGTCACGAGGCCAATCCAACCCATCCGGCCCTTTCCGCTCCGGCGGAAAACCGTTCCCTCCAAATCCACTCCTGCCACAGTCCGCTGCGGGAAATCGAGGTGCTGCACGATCAATTGCTCGCGCTGTTTGATGAAAACCCCGGCCTGCGTCCCCGCGACGTGCTGGTGATGGCGCCCGACATCGAAACCTACGCTCCCCACATCGAGGCCGTGTTTGCCGCCGACGGCGGCGATTCACCCGCCATACCCCACTCGGTGGTGGACCGGCGCCCGCGCCGCCTGTTCGCGGTCATTGACACCTGGTTCCGGTTTTTTGACACGGCCCGCGGCCGCTTCACCGCCCGCGAAGTCACCGGCCTGCTGGAAACGCCCCCCCTCCGCCGCCGTTTCGATATCACCGACGCGGAAACCACGGCCTTCCGTCGCTGGATTATCGATACGGGAGTCCGCTGGGGGATCGACCCGGCCCACCGCAAACAATGGGTCCCCTCCATGGAGGCGCCCGAGACCACCTGGCGCCACGGCATCGGGCAATGGCTGCTCGGCCTGGTTTCCCGCGACCACGGCTGGTCGGCCCCCGGGCGTTGTTTCCCCTATGACGAAATGGAGGGTGGCAACGCCACGCTGCTGCGGAAAGTCGTTCCATTTCTGGAATTCCTGTTCACCGCCGCCGAGGCGTTTCGACACCCCCGCTCACCCGCGGCCTGGGCCGATCTGCTGGGCGCGCAGGTGGACCATCTTTTCGGCGGCGTGGAGGATTTCGCTCCCGAATGCTCCGCGCTGCGTTCCAGCATTCACCAACTCCGCGGGGCGGAGGAGTTCGTTTCCGGCGAACCTCTCTCCGCCGCAATCGCGCGGCGTTTTTTGGAAGAGACGGTGGATGAAACCGCCTCCAGCGGAAGTTTCCTCAGCGGAGGGGTGACGTTTTGCACTTTGCAACCGATGCGAACCGTGCCGGCGCGGGTTATTTGGCTGCTGGGCCTCGACGACGGCTCCTTTCCGCGACGCCCGCCCGCCGCCGGGTTTGACCGCATGCGCGCGAAACCGCGCCCGGGGGACCGTTCGGTGCGGGAGGACGACCGTTTGCTCTTTTTGGAAACGCTCCTGTCGGCGCGGGACGTGCTCGCCATCAGCCATGTCGGCCAGTCGATGAGGGAAGGAAACGAGCGCACCCCTTCGGTCCTGGTCAGCGAATTGCTCGACCAACTCGACCGCTCCCACCGCTTTCCCGGGGGGTCGGCCCGCAATCACTTGCTGCGCAAACACCGGTTGCAGCCGTTTCATCCGGCCTATTTTGGTGATAACCCGAATTTGTTCAGCTATTCACGGGAAAACGAAGCCGCCTGCCGCCGGTTGCTGGCCGAGCCGGACGCACCCGTCCCGTTTTTCACCGCCCCGCTTCCACCGGCCGCCGGGGAGAGCGAAGGCGTGGTTTCTCCCCGGGAGTTGGAAACCTTCTACCGCGACCCGGCGGCATGGTTTCTCAAAGAACGGCTCGGCTTGTCGGCGGTGTCGGGGGAGGAGTCTCCCGAAGACCGGGAACCGTTCGACTTGGACAATCTCACCCGCTGGCATCTCAAGGACGCGCTGGTGGAAGCGGCGGTGGCGGGTGGGCAATCCGTTACGGTTCTGGAACGCATGCGCGGGCGCGGGCGCCTTCCTCCCGATCCCGGCGGCGGCTCGCTCGGCCAGGATGTCCGGCGGCAAACCGACCGCCTCATCACCCGCCTGGCAAACATTCACAACGGTCATTCCCCCGAATTCCGCCCCGTTGAATTCGTCTGCGGGGACTTCACGCTGCGGGGAGAGATCGGGCCGTTTTACGGCAAAACCCTCCTCTTTTCGCGCCCCGGAAACCTGCGTCCGGTTGACACCATTCGCGGGTGGCTGGGCCACTTGATCGCCACGGCGGCCTTTCCCGGAGAAACCGATACGGTGTTGGCCGGAGAAAACGAAATTCTCTCCCTCGAATCGACGGTCGAACCCATGGAGAAACTGGTCGCCATGCTGGAATGGTGGGCACGGGGCTGGCGGGAGCCCATCCGTTTTTTTCCCATGTCCTCCCATGCCTGGTTCACGCAAAAAGAGAATCCCAAAGGCCGGAAAACACCGCTGGATGCCGCCCACCTCGCTTTCGAGGGAGACGGGTTTGTGAATCCCGGTGAACAGGTGAACCCGGCGGTGGCCCTTTGCTGGCGCCACCACCCGGTCGAAACCATTTTGAACGAAGAATTCGAGCGGATCGCCCTCGGTTTTTTCGATGGGCTGGTTTGCCGTCCCCTGGGAGGTGACGCATGACCACGCTCTTCGATCTCGCCGAAACACCGGTGGAAAGCGGGGTAACCTTCGTGGAGGCCGGCGCCGGCACCGGGAAAACCTACGCCATCGCCGGATTGGTGGTCCGCCTAATCCTCGAACAGTCACTCCCCATTCAACAAATCCTCGTGGTCACTTTCACCGAAGCGGCGACCGACGAACTGCGCGGACGGGTGCGAAGCCGCGTCGCCGAAGCGTTGCGGGCCTTGGAGGAAAACAACGATAACGCCGACCCCGCCCTGGCAACCTTCGCCAAAGGGGCCGGTCCCGACGAACGGCTTTCGGGAATCAAACGGCTTCGCCTCGCCCTACTCTCGTTTGACGAGGCGGCCATTTTCACCATCCACGGCTTCTGCCAGCGGACCCTGCGGGAAAACGCGTTTGAAACCGGTTCTCCGTTCGATGTCGAATTGCTGACCAATCCGCTGCCCCTCTGGCAGCAATGCATTGAGGATTTCCACCGCCGCCAAACGAGTGCGGCCGATGACACCACCGCGGTCATTCTCACGCATCTCCGCACGAATGGCACCCTATCCGAAACAAAACTGTTCGATCTTCTCAGCCAACTTACCCGTCATCCCGAACTCGTGATCCTGGAGGATGAAGAGACGGGAACGGAAGCCGATTTTCCCCGCCCGCGGGAGGTTCTGGAGGACACCGCGCGCGCCTGGGCCGAGACCGGCGCGGAGGTCGCCGGGCTTCTCCGCGGGCACCCGGGCTTGTCGCGAAATCAGCACGCTTTCAGGGAGGACCGGGTCGATCAAATTCTCACCGAACTGGAATCCTGGCAAGCCGACGGCGCGATCACCCCGGCCACCTTGGCAGCGCTCTTGCCGCTGGCAGCGGAAAACGTGGCCGCCAACACCAAAGCGAGGGCAAAAGAAAAACCGCACCACCCCTTTTTCGACCATTGTCAGCTGTTACTCAATACCGTCCTCCGCATCGGACGAAACTACCGGCGGGAATTCACCCTGCATGCCCGGAACGGCCTGGAGGTTCTCAAGCGGGAACAAAACCTTGTCACTTTCGACGACCTCCTCACCCGCATGGCCCAAGGGCTCGACGGTCCCGGCGGCCCCGTTCTGGCCAATGCCATCGGCCAAACCTACGGTGCCGCCCTGATCGATGAGTTTCAGGACACCGATCCCATCCAATGGCGGATTTTCCGGGGAATTTTTGCGAATGGAAACCACGTGCTTTTTCTCATCGGAGATCCCAAGCAGGCGATTTACTCGTTTCGGGGCGCGGACATTTTCACCTACATGGAGGCCAAACGGGAAGCCCGGCGGGTGCACACCATGTCCAAAAACTGGCGCTCCGACCGTCCCTTGATTGAAGGGGTCAACAGCTTGTTCCGGCAATCGGACAATCCTTTTGTGTTCGAAGAGATCGGCTATGAACCGGCGGTGGCGGCCCGCGGGGAAGGCGGCTTTCGCGGGGCGGACGGCACCCTCTGCCGGACACCTCTCCGTCTGGTTCCCGTCACGGGGGACGACGGTGAAAACCTGAACGTCGGGAAGGCCGCCGACCGCATTCTCCGTTTGGTAACGGCTGAAATCCAAACCTTGCTGCAATCCGGTTGCCACATTCCGAATACAACCGCCGGGACGGACCGCCCCGTTGAACCGGGGGACATCGCGGTGTTGACGCGCAAAAACCGGGAAGCCGAAGACGTGCGGACAGCGTTGGCCACCATCGGTGTTCCGGCCGTCATCCGCACCGACCAATCCGTTTTGGCCACTCCCGAAGCGGAACACCTGTTGACATGGATGGCGGCGGTGCTGGAGCCGGGCCGGAGCGGATTGATCAAATCCGCCCTCTCCACCCCGCTGTTCGGTTTCGACGCCGGCGCCCTGGACGGCTTGGATTCCGACGAGTCCGCGTGGCAAACCACCGCCGAACCGTTTTTCATTTGGCGGGAAATCTGGTTCCGGCACGGCTTCATCCGCCTGTTCCGGCGTTTTTGCAACGACCAACCCATCCGCGCGCGGCTGCTGGCCAATCCCGATGGCGAACGGGTCCTAACCAACATCCAGCACGCCGCCGAATGTCTTCACCGGGCCGAACACGATTCGTCCCTGAACCCGCCGGCGCTCGTTCGCTGGCTCCGGGAAGAGCGCGCGCAAGAGCTACCGGGAGACGACAGCCACCTCATCCGTTTGGAAAAAGACGAACAAGCGGTGCAAATCGTGACCATTCACCGCAGCAAAGGGTTGGAATACCCGGTGGTTTTCGTGCCGTTCAACTGGACCAATGTTTTGCCGAGAACCGCCGACCCGGTTTTCCATGATCCGGCCAATCACAACCGGCTGACTTGGGACATGAGACAGGCCCCGTCCGCTGAGTCCAAGGCCGCCTTTGAGCAAGAACAATTGGCGGAAAGCCTGCGCCTGTTGTATGTCGCGGTGACCCGCGCCCGGCACCGCTGTTATTTGTATTGGGCGGCCACCAGGGATTCCGGGCAGCCGGATCGCACGCCGCTGGCCTGGTTGCATCGAACCACCGGTGAAGCTCTCGCGCCGGCGGACGCCTTTCAGGCTTTGTCCGGCGAACCGGGAACCGCCCTCCATTCAACCCCTCTTGACCAGACGTCCCGTTCCTTTCCCCGGAGCGGCGGGGTGGATTGCGACCCGAGGGCCAGACCGTTTTCCCGCCGCCTGCTCTCCGGGAAACTGATCACCAGTTTCAGCACCCTCACCGCCGCCGGAAAAAACGAGGAAGCGGACCGGGACACCCATATCCCCATACCGGCCGGGGAAACCACCGGCGACAACTTGGAACGCTCCCTTTTCAATTTTCCAAAAGGAGTGCGGGCAGGTAACTTTTTCCACTCCCTGCTGGAAGTTTTGGACTTCGCCGATCCCCGGAACCTTGCGCAACTCGTCGAGGAAGGCCTGGTCGCGCACGGAATGGAAAGGGAATTTGCCCCGGTGGTGGAAGCAGCCGTGCTCGCTTTGCTCGACACACCCCTTCCCAACGGTCCCCGCCTCGGAGAACTGCCCGCCGCCGACCGCAAACCGGAAATCGCCTTTACCTATCCGGTGCGGCGCGTCACGCCCGCCGAGTTGGAGAAAATTACGGGAGGTTGCGGGAGCAGCGGTTTGGCGGATTCCCTGGGTCGGTTGGTTTACAGTCCGGAAGAAGGTTATCTTACCGGTTTTATCGACCTCGTTTTTCGTTACAACGGCAAATACCATGTGGCCGACTGGAAATCGAATTGGCTGGGCTCCGCCGACGGGGATTACCAAACCGGAGCCCTGGAACGGGCCATGGCGGCCGGCCATTATCATTTGCAATACCACCTCTACACGCTCGCCCTGCACCGGCGCCTGCGGCAAACCGTTCCCGGTTATCGTTACGAAGAGCATTTCGGCGGCGTCTATTACCTTTTTCTCAGAGGCATTGACCCCAAACACCCGGGAGGAGGAGTTTTTCACGATCTCCCGCCAGCCAAGCGTATTCATGATCTGGAGCAGCTTCTGCTCGGAGACGTCCCCAAGGAGGAACCCTTGTGAAACCCGGGGAAGAAAACGTTGATGAATTCGACCGGCACTTTGCCCGCTTCCTTGCCGGGCTGGACGAGCCAAACCATTCCGTGCTGGAAACCGCCGCCGCCCTGTTGAGCGCGCGTCTGCGGGAAGGCCATGCCTTTCTCGACCTGAGCGGACTGGACGATTGGGCCGCGAAGCTGGCTTCCTCCCCGTTGGTCGGTCCCCCGGACGCCAACCGACCGCTCATCCTGACCTTCGGCGGAAAACTTTATCCCCAACGCCACTGGCACTATGAAACCGTGCTGGCCGGTCAAATCCTGCAACGCGCGGACACCGTTGAAACCCGGTGCGGGGAAGAACGGCTTCGGGACATGTTCGGAGACACGGTGGAACAGTTGGAAGCCGCGCGGATCGCCCTCCGCCACCGTTTCGCCGTCATTTCGGGCGGCCCGGGAACCGGCAAGACCACCACCGTGTTGAAAATTCTGCTGCTGCTCGCGGAAGACCACCCGGCCCCCGGTCCCCGCGTTCTGCTCGCGGCACCCACCGGCAAGGCCGCCGCCAGGATGCAGACCGGCATCGAGGAGGGCTTGAACAACGCCGGGTTGAAGACGCCCCCCAACCTCCAGCTCCCCGAATCCGCTTCCACCCTGCACCGGCTGCTCGGTGCCCGGCCGGACTCCGTCCACTTTCGCCACCATGCCGGAAATCCGCTGTCGGCGGACATCATCGTAATCGACGAGGCCTCCATGATCGACCTCCCCCTCATGGCCAAGCTCATGGACGCCCTGCCCTCTACTTGCCGCGTGTTGCTGCTGGGCGACAAGGACCAACTAGCGTCCGTGGAAACCGGATACGTTTTGGGAGGCATCATTGAGGCGTCCCGCAACCGGCAATCCAGGCTAAGCGATTGCGTGGCCACCCTGACCCGCAACTACCGTTTCGGCAATGAGAGCGGCTTGTTTCAAATCTGCGCGGCGGTTCGCCAGGGCGACCGCGCCGCGGTCTCCGGCCTGTTGCGCGAGACGCCCCCAGGGTTGACCTGGCTGACGCTCCCGCCGCCCGCCGAATTGAAAGAGGCCCTGCGACCGCTGGTGCTGAACGGCTGGTCCGCGTTTTTGGCCGAAACGGATCCGGCCAAAGCGCTGGCGGCAATGGCCCGGTTTCAAATCCTGACCCCGCTGCGCCACGGCTGGCACGGCAGGGACGGACTGAACCGACTAACCGAGGAGATCCTGCGCGAGGAAGGACTCATCCAGGGAGACGACTCCCCCTGGCCGCACCAACCGCTGCTGGTGACGGAAAACCACCACGGCTTGAAACTGTATAACGGCGACACCGGCATCCTCCTGCCGACCTCGCCCGGCGCTCCCACCCTGATGGCCTGGTTTCCGGACGGACGCGGCGGCACGCGCATGATTTCCCCGCTGCGCCTCCCGTCCGTGGAAACGGCTTTCGCCATCACGGTTCACAAGTCGCAAGGCAGTGAATACGATTCCGTGCTGCTGGTTTTGCCGGACGCCTCCGGTCGCGTGTTGAGCCGGGAGCTGCTCTACACCGGCCTGAGCCGCGCCCGAAGCGGGGCGACCCTTTGGGCCGCCGAGGAAGTGGTGCTCGACGCCGTCACCCACGGCACCGAACGGGCCAGTGGGTTGGCGGATAAATTAATCGGCGCCGCCATTGAGTAGGCGACTTACAGCAAATGTTTCCATTCGGATTGGCCTTCGAGACGTTTGACCAGTGACTTGATGTTCTGGGCCTGATCGCGGCGGCAAACCAGGGTGGCGTCGCCAGTTTGCACGATGATCAGATCCTCAACTCCCAGAGCCGCGATCAACTTTCCTTTTTGACCGATTACGATGTTGTTGCCGGCGTTTTCCATCACGGCGTCGCCGCGGACGACATTTCCCCGGTCGTCGGCCGGAAAATGTCGCGCGGAGGCGGGCCAGGATCCGACATCGTCCCAATCGAAAGCCGATTCCACCGTGGCCACGTTGTCCGCCTTTTCCATGACCGCGTAGTCGATGGAAATTTTTTGCAGCCCGGCATAAGCCGCTTCCAAGACATCGTCGAGCGGGCGTCCGGCGGCCAAATCGTTCTCCATGCCGCGCAATCCTTTCGCCAGGTCGGGGGTGTGCCGCCGTAAAGCGGCTTCGATCACACCGACGCGCCAGACAAACATGCCGGCGTTCCACAAAAAATCACCCGAAGCGAGGTAGGTTTCCGCCGTCGCCAGGTCCGGTTTTTCCACAAAACGGCGGACCGCGTAGGCGGGCCGGTCCCCGATGTTTTCCAAGATTTCCCCCCGCTGAAGGTAACCGTAGCCCGTGGCCGGTTCGGTCGGCTGAATCCCGATGGTGACCAGCACATCCCGGCGTTCAGCCAAGAGAAAGGCCCGCTCCAGTATTCGTTGAAAGCCCGCGCGGTCGTGAATCACATGGTCGGCCGGCAGCATGGCGAATACGGCTTCCGGATCCCGCTGTTTCACCAACACGGCGGCCAACCCGACGGCGGCGGCGGTGTCCCGGCCGACCGGCTCGGCGATCACGTTTTCACGCGGCAGGGAGGGCACCGCTTCGGTCACCGCGGCCACCTGCTCGCGGTTCGTGATGACGAGGATGTTTTGCGCGGGCACCAAGCCCGCCAGCCGGTCCACCGTTTGGGTCAGCATCGGGCTATCCCCCACAATGGGAAGCAGGTGTTTGGGACGGGACAAACGGCTGAGCGGCCAAAACCGTTCACCCCGTCCGCCGGCCATGATAACAACGAAACGATTGCTCATAAGCGCCCAGCATGGCAGCGGAGCCACCCCCGCAACCACCTTTTTTTCCCGCTTCAGGGATTTTTCTCAATTCGCACCCGGAGAAACCTTCCGTTGGAGCCGTTGGGGATTTCGTCAATCACCGTGATGAGGGCGGTGTAGCCCTGGTCGGCGGCGGTCAAAATCCGGTCGCGGCTGGTCAAGCCTCCATCCACTCCGCTCAAACTTTGCGGGCCGTGATCGGCCAAAAACGGCGGTTGCAAGATTTCCAAGGCGGTCCAATCCGAAAGGTTCTCTGAAACCTCCACAATGTAGCGAAGATCGATGGCCCCTTTGAGGATCGGGAAGGTAAGCCGAAGATGTTCCCGCCCGTCAACCTGGGTCATGCCCATGGCCTGTTGTCCTCCCACCGTCCGGAAAGGATTCAAACCGCCGGAAAAAGGACTCAGATCAAAGGCGTATTGCAGCACCCGGGTCTGGTATGCCGCCGTGTCCGCGGCCGGCAGGGTGATTTCGTAGCGGTCGGCCCACTCGTCCATATCCATGAACGGCTCGGCTTGGTAAATCGGCAGAATGTTGAAGCGCCCCAACCCCCGCACGGCATAGGCATTGGCCTCATCCGATTCCTCGATCACATTGGTGTCGTCCACGATGTAGATCAGGGAAAACTCGTAAAACAACTCCAGCTCCTCCCGGTTGGCGTCACTGATGGTGGACTGGGTGGCGTTGGCGGAAACAATGCCGAGCGCTTGAAGAAGGTTTAATTCGTCCGGAAGCAAAAGACTTGTCTGATAATTGAGCAAGGACCCGTTGGGACGGATTTCCGACACTCCGGGCATGAAAACCGTTTCGCTGAACCGGGTCAGGTCCTTAACCAAAATGCTGTCGCTGACCCACGAGAAATCCGCGTCTTCCGGTTGACGGGTGTCACGCGCCCGCACTTGAATGCGCTGGAAAAACGGCAAGCCTCCCTGCACATCGCCCAGGCCGGCGTTTCGCAGGGTGTAGTCGAACCGGATTTCCGACAACGGATAGTAAATTTTTTGGTCGTCGTAATCGTAGTTATTCAACACCAGATTGGGCAACCGGCGGATTTCGATTTCCCGCACCTCGGTGAAAAACAAATTGTTGTCGTGGTCGTATTCCTCGATTTTCTCAAACGGGTTCACCAAAACGGCTAAATAATAAATACCTTCGGGGGTGTCGAGCGGCAGATCCAGATCGCCACTGAACACCAGGCGGTCAGTGCTTTTGAGTTCCTCCACACGCCCGAAATTGCCAAGCACGATGTCGTCCTCGTTGCCCCAGACATCATCCACAGAGAGCCGCACTTCGATGTCAGAAACATCCCAATTAACCCCCACAATCGGAGTGCCGCGGTTTTGCACCACCACCTGAAGCGGCAGGCGGTCACGCTGCAGAACGTATTCCCCCGGCTCATACTCCACGTTGGCCACCACCAAGTCGGGTTTGTCCACCGTGTTAATGGTCACGCCGTCGAGAAAAGCGGCGTCTTCGCCAACCACCTGGTTGTTGGTCTTGACGTAGCTCCAGCGCAAAACCTGCGGACCGGCCGGAATTAGAAACCGTTCCTGTTGCCAATCCACGTCGCCGGAGATCCGCTTTTGTTCCACCCCGCTGATGTAAAAGCGCAAGGAGTTCAAATTCGGCAGAGAAGAAACTTTCCACCAGAATTCAATCTCGGCGGGACCGGTCGGGCTGACCTCGATTTCCCGCTCAATCCAGCTGATTTGGCCACTGGTGATCGCTCCGCTGCGGGCCGAATCCTCACCATCCTGGGAAGAGCGGCTGCCGTCAGTCAGTTCCTCGTCGTGCAATCCATACCAGGGCGCCCCACCCCCGCTGCGCCAACTCTTCCCTTCCACCCACCATGAATCCACAGGATCCTCGGGAGTGTCCAAAGCCGCGGCCAATGACAAGGCCGGCTCGAGCCTCACATCGGCGGAAGGGGAGAAACGGTCGTTGTTCAATTCGTTTGATTCAACGATCACATTGAACACATCGGCGCGGGCGGCCACATGGTAATCCTCTTCGAACGTTATGTTTTCAGGAATGAAAATGTTGCGGGTAATGGTGCGGGTTCCGTTCATGGGAATTCCCGCCACTTGAAACGTATCGAGAACGATGTCGCCCTCGGTTCCCCAAAACTGGTTTTCGCTCAAGCGGATTTGCACGTCAAACTGGGGATTGGCCGGGATGTCGGCATTGCCTTGGTTCACCACCGTGACCGTGACCGGAAAACTGTCACCGGCGGCGTAGGTGCCGGATTGATACTCGATTCCCGTCACCACCAAATCCGGGACATGGTAGGTGATGCGGTCCACCCAACCGGCGTCGGCCCCGCTGGCCAAATTCATGTCTTTCAGATAGGACCAGCGCAACACGGATTCTCCGGCGGGCAGGGGGAAGGTCACCCGGTGCCAATCGACATCCCCGGAAATCCGCGCCATCTCGACGTCATCGATGAAGAACGCGAGGAAATCCTCCTTGATGCCGAGTGGCGTAACCGAGAACTCAGATGACACTTTCCAGTAAAAAGAGATCAGGCTCGGTGTTTCCAAACTGACCGTTGTTCTGAAAGAAGATTGCCCGTTGTCGGGAGTGGCTCCGCTGCGGGCGGAACTGACGCCGTCAAAACTTTCCTCCTGGGTGCCAAACCAGGGAACCCCCGAAAACTCGAACACGGTGCCGATGTTGTCCACCGCCACGTCGATGGGGACTTCTGAAACAAAAATGTCCGGATCGTCGGAGAAAACGATGTTGTTGTTCAGGCGGGGCTCGGCGATCTCATTATCGGGATCGACGGAGATGGCCAAATACTGGTTTTGCCCCAGCCGGGTTCCGGGCGGAATTTCGATGGTCGCCAGGTAGGTGCGGGTTTGGCCGCGCGGCAATCCGGCCGTTTCCTCAAAGGAAAGCAACAGGCTGTCGTTGTCATCCCCCGCCACCCGGTTCGGTGACAAAAGAACCTCAATGGTGAAAGGAACGGCCGGCAAATCGGCCAAGCCAACGTTGCTGATATCGAAAGAGAGCTGCATTTCGTCGGGTTCGCCTTCCTCGGGAAATATAACGTAATAACCGCTTTCATAAAGCAGGTTTCCAACCGCCAAATCCGGAAGTCGCAGAATGGATACATCGCGGGCGGCGCTCCACCCGATATTGTTGGTTTCGTCGAACTCATCGACCACATCGGTGCTGTCCACGAAAACCCCTACATAATAATCCCCGGCTTGCAGGTTATCCGGCAAATTCAGGGTCGCCCGGTACACAAAACGGTTGTCCGGTCCCAAGTTCTGAAGTTGGTTGAGAAACCCAATGGAGACCGCGTTCGGGTGATCCCAATTCCGCACCGGCGACAGCTTCACTTGCATGCGGAAGTTCGGTGGCAAAACGGCTTCGGACCCTTGGTTTTTCCCGATCGCGGTGACCGTGAGAACATCACGTTGCAACACGTAGTCACCGGCTTCGAACTGGATGTCGGTCACCACCAAATCCGGTTTGTCAACCGGGGCCACCTGGATGTCGTCCACCCAGGCGGTGTCACCGGAGGAATCCCCCCCTTTCCCATACAACCAACGGACTTGGTTGCTTCCGGCGGGTAGCAAAAAGGACCGTTCCTGCCATTCGACCTGCCCTTCGATTCGGGCTTGTTCAATTCCGTCCACCAGTAAAGCGAGGTAATTTTCCGGACGCTTGGTATCGCTTTTCCACCAAAAGCTGACCACGGACGGTCCTTCCAAGTTAGTCTGAAAAAACGCCTCCTGGCCCGCCGTCATCGGAGGGGCCTGCACCGCCGATCCCCCGTCCGTGGAAGAAACCGTGTCCTGCCCAAACCAGGACGCGTTGCCGCCCAAGGTGAAAGTCCATCCCGGCTGGCCCAGTGCATTCTCCAGGGAAAGTCCGGTCACTTGCACGGGCGTGTTCCCGGTCCAAAGCAGGTTGTCCTCATCCGAAACCTCTTCCAAGGTTTCCTCAAAATCGACCCAGGCGCCGACCCGGTATTCACCCAGCGACGTCCACTCGGGCACGGTCAGCGAGAGCGCGAACTGTCGGCTCTCCCCCGAAGGCAAACCGTCCTCAATGAGCAACGGTTCTCCCAGCACAACACTGTTGCCGCTCGCCCATGCAAAATCCTGAGAAATCCGAACCTGGGTTGCCACGGTGGTCCCGGCGGGAATGTCTCCCAGTCCGGTGTTGGCCACCGTGAGCGTTCCTTCAAGGGTTTCCCCGCGGACCACGGTCTGATCAGCAATGGCTAATTCCGTCACGACCAGATTGGCCAGGAACGGAATGGCGTTGGGATGCCAAAACAAGTTATTGCCAAAATCGGACTCGGCCACGGCTTGATCCTCATTCACGCGGGCACCGAAAAAATAGACGCCCGACGGCAACGACTCCGGCAATTCGACTGGGCGAACAATGTTCATGGTTTCGCCCGCCGCCAAATCCAGCGCGAGGGTGAACTCATCCAAATCAAAACCCGGCGCGTCTTCCCAATCCTGGTCTTCGGCAAGGCGGATGCGGAATTTGGTTTCGGAGCCCTCGGGCACGTTTCCGGAACCCTGGTTGGCCACGAACAAATTCAAGCCCACCGGATCTCCCGGCGTCTCGGCTTGGTCAATCGACAAACCGGTGATCACCAGATCCGGTAATCCAAAGCGGGACGGGGCCAGGGTGATCCGGGGATCGGTGGTTCCGTCGCCCAACTGGCCGTCGGAATTCAAACCGGCGCTCCACAACACGCCGTCGCCGCGCAGGGCGATGGTGTGATACGAACCGGTGGAGACGGCGCTCCATTCTCCCGCGACCTGCGCCGGGGAACGCCGTTGGCCATTGTCTCCCACACCCAGTTGTCCAAAAAAATTGTTTCCCCATGCCCACAGGGAACCTCCGGCCCGCAACCCGGCGCTGTGCACGCCTCCGGCCGCCACGCGGGTCCAATCGGAAGCATGCCCGACGCGGACCGGCGCGTGCTGGTTTTGGCTTTGGGAACCGAGACCCAGCTGGCCGTCGAGCGCCATGCCCCAAGCCCACAGGGAACCGTCGGCGCGAATGGCGAGCGAGTGAAAAGCGCCCGCCGCCACGGCGGTCCAGCTGGTTCCGGGTTGCACCTGGGCGGGCGCGTTCACGGAATGGGCGGAAGACCCGAGACCGAGTTGACCGGAAGTGTTGCTGCCCCAGGCCCACAGGGAACCATCCGCCTTGATCGCAAACGAATGATAATCGCCGGCGGCGACGGCCACCCAGTTGTTGTCCATGCCGACGCGAGCGGGTTCCGTTCGGTTGGAAACAGGACCGAGCCCGAGCTGCCCGTGAAGGTTGGCCCCCCACGACCACAGACTCCCGTCAGCGCGAATCGCCAGGGTATGGCTGCCCCCCGCCGCCACGTCGATCCAGATCAGCGAGGCCGCCCCCACCCTTGCGGGAGTTCCGTCGGTGACGAATT
>PXDC01000489.1 GCA_003565135.1 Verrucomicrobiota bacterium | reverse complement strand
GCTGCCGGTCTATATCGGCAACCGCAATTGGCACCCCTACCTGACCGACACGGTACGGCAGATGGCGGCCGACGGCGTCCGCCGCGCCGCCGCCTTCGTGGCGTCGGGATACGGCAGCTATGCCGGTTGCCGACAGTACCGCGAAGCGATCGCGAAGGCGCGGGAATCGGTAGGCGAACAGGCGCCCCTCATTGACAAATTGCGCCTCTTCTACAATCACCCGCTGTTCATCCAGGCCAACGCCGACAACCTTCGCGACGCCTTCGCCCACCTGCCGGAAGCGGACCGCGCCAACGCTCTCCTTCTCTTTACGGGACACAGCATCCCGGTGGCGATGGCGGCGACCTGTCGCTACGAGGAGCAACTGCGCGAGGCCGCCCGCTTGACCGCGGCAGCGGCCGGCCACGCCGGCTGGCGTCTCGTCTATCAAAGTCGTAGCGGTCCGCCACAGCAACCGTGGCTCGAACCGGACATTTGCGACGTGATCCGCGAACAAGCGGAAGGCGGCGTACGCGCGATGGTGATCGCGCCCATCGGCTTCACCTCGGATCATGTGGAGGTCGTCTACGACCTGGACACGGAAGCGAAGGCGCTGTGCGAAGAACTGGGGGTGCGAATGGTCCGGGCGGCGGCGGCCGGCCATCATCCCGCCTTTGTCGAAATGGTGCACGACCTGCTGGCCGAACGGAACGAGAACCGGGCGGTACGCCCGGCCATCGGACACCACGGTGCCTCGCACGATATCTGCCCGGCCGATTGCTGTCCCGCCCCGCGTCCGGGATCGATATCGAAAACGCCAGAGGCTTGATTTCCAACGACTGGATTCTTGATCGGAATGCGGTTCCCAGGTGTGGAACGCGGTCGCGGACCTCCAGTGCCCCCCCATCCCCTCCCCGTTTCCCTTTTATATGTTTGCATATTTTCGAGAAATTGGTGTATAGTATGAGTATGAGGTTAAAAAGTTGTTTTAAACTATGGGTTTTCTTTTTCCTGCCCGTTTGGGTTTGGGCCGTACAAATTCCCGAGTATGACCCGGAGGTGAACGACCGCTTTTCAAGCGGGTACCCCTCGGCTCCCGTTCCCAACACATCCCCGGATTTTATCGGGGCGGGGTTTGACTGGTCGGGGGTGGGATGGGCCGCTTCGGACACCCGGAAAGGTCTGGGATTTCTCAGTCCCCGGCACTACATCATGGCGCACCATTTTTGGGAAAACAACGGGAACACCATCCGGATTCATGGCACGGACGGGGTCGTGCATTCCCAAACCCAGCAAAGCCGCGTGGCGTTCGACCTCGGGGTTTATTTTGGTGACCCCTACAACTACAACGATCTGTCCGCGGGACGGCTAAGCCAGTCCTTTTCCCGGTCCGCCATGCCCGTTAGGCACGCCATCCTGGACTTGCATTCCTCATCCACCTCCAATATCAGCTCGCCCTACACCTCCCTGTCCCTGCTTATGTACGGGCGAGGAGGCACCAACCCGGTCACCAGTCCCCGGATCGGTTCCGCTCCCGTGAGTTCGGTGAACATTGGTGCAACGTCCCAAACCCTCGTCACACAGTGGAGCGACGTTCGATTGGAGGGCGGCGATTCAGGAAGCCCCGGGTTGAACGTGTGGTCCAATCCTGCGGGAGGCCAGGAACTCACGCTGGTGTCCATGCATTCCTCGATCGATGAAGACACCGAAAGAAACATCGATAGTTTCGTGGCCACGTTCCAGACGATCAACGCCTTGAACGATTTCATGCGTCCCGATGGCCGCGCGCTGCGGGTGGCGGGGAATCCTAATGGCACCTGGAGGGGTGGAGGTGGGGCACCCGCCACACGTTCCAATTTGAACTCCATCCAAAATTGGGATGGTTCTTTTAGCGACCAATATGTGCAGTTCAACGCCGACGCAACCACCTATCTATCCCCTGTCGTTAATTCCGACACGAACCTCCGGGGGCTGTATTTTCTGCCCACGGCTTCTTCCACCGACGGATTCACCTTCACGGGGTCCAACATCCTTACCGTGGGCCGCGGCGGAGTGGTGAACTACGACAACAGATTACAAACGTTCAACGCCCCGCTGCGTCTGGGGGCGGACCAGATTTGGCATCCGGGTCCGGGCGGCATCACCGTGTCCACCCTGAACACCAACGGCTTTTTGCTTGAACTCGACGAGGAAAACACCTTGGTGATCAACGGACTGGTGTCCGGTTCCGGCGGGCTGGCGGTGGGACGGGGGTTGATGGTTCTGGAGCAAAATTCCAGTTACACAGGAGACACCTGGGTACACGAGGGGGAGTTGAGGGTCCTTGGCAATATTTCGAGCTCTCCCAACCTACACACCGGGGCGGGCGGGGGGTTGACGGGTACCGGTATGGTCGCCACTATCCAGGGGGCTGGGGAGGTTCGTCCGCATTCGGGCGTGCTTTCCGCCACACAGGTGAACCCGGGATCGGGGCTGGACTTTTCCTTCACTTTTGGATCACAAGACCTTGTGTCCAACCCGGTGCTGCGCCTGTTTGGCACCACCCCGTTTTCCCCGTCCCTCTCTTCCACAAACCAGGTGAAGGTGGTCTTCGACGCGGGTCCCCTCGCGGCTGGGCACGTGTACCGGGGCGGGTTTTTCACCGACAAGGCGGCGGACTTCCTCTCCTCCGTTTCCAATGCCTCCTGGGTGTTCCAAGTGATGGACGGCGGTGAATCCCAGCCCATTCCCGCCGACCTGGAAATCCTGATCTCCACCGAACCCGCGCAACTGGATGTCGGGGGAGGCACGGTGAATGGCCAGGTGTTGGTATTGATGGTGCAATCCACCTCCGAACCCTCCCCCTACGATGTATGGGCCGACGAGGTGTTCCCGGAAGGGACCCCCGAAGAGGACAAGGACCCCTACGCCGCTCCCAACGAGGTGGGGCTGATCAACCTGCTCGCCTACGCTCATCGCATCGATCCGCTGGAACCCGACATGACCCTGCGTCCCTGGAGCGAACTAAAAAAAGACGAATTGGTGTTTCGCTTCCGACGCAACACCCAGGCCTCGGACTTGGTTTTCCGGGTGGAGAAAAGTGAAAACCTCCACCTGGACTGGCAGGACGCGGAACTCAGCCCTGCGATCCTTGACCCCGATCCCGACGGTGACGGCGGCGCGGAACTCCTGGAAGTCCGCATCTCTATCGTCGAAGCCCCCTCGCTCCTGTTTCTCCGCGTGCTCGTGGAATCCACGGCTTCGATATCCGAGTAGGGGTGGCGAGTAAGGGTTCACGAATACACTTAAACGCAACCCTTACTTGGATACACTTACCCGACCCGCTTACTCGATCCCCACACAATGAGCCTGAATGGAGCGAGAACCGGCCCTGTTCCATTTTCGCTCCCACCAGGCTCTTGGTTTTTCTTCCTTACCTCGTAGCTACTGACCTTTCGCTCCAGCGGGACGAGCCCGCTGGGGACGTTAAGAGGAAAAAAGAGACATGTAGATGCGTTTGCCCTGCCCCCCCCTTTTTTCCTATTGACCTATTGCTTATCGAAGATACAGTTTTGGTCACAAGTAATTTTGTGTTCGAGCACTCAAAGAACGGGGCGAAAGATGAGACGATTGATGATGGGCGTACTGGTGGCGGTGTTGACGGTGGGCTGTGGCGCGCGGCCGGAGGAGAGCGAGCGGCCCCGGTACCCGTATCGAGTGGTGACGACGGTGGGGATGGTGGCTGACTTGGTGCGCGAGACTGCGGGCGACCGGGCCGAGGTGGTCAACCTGGTAGGGGAAGGCGTTGACCCGCACCTCTATAACCCGACCCGGTCGGACGTGGCGGCGCTGATGAATGCGGACATTATCTTCTACAACGGCCTGATGCTGGAGGGGAAGATGGGCGATGTGCTGATCCGCGCCGGCCGCCAAGGTCCACCGGTCTACGCGGTTACCGACCGCATCGATGCCCTGTACCTGATGGAGTCGGTCGACTGGGAGGGACAGAACGATCCGCATGTCTGGATGGATGTGCAGGCATGGAAGCAGGCGCTTGATGTGGTGGCGGATGCGTTAACGGAGTTCGATCCCGACAACGCCGATACCTATGCGCGCAACGCCGAGGCCTATCGCGGGGAGCTGGCGGAACTGGATGAGTATGTCAAAACAGCCATGGCGACGATCCCGGACGATCAACGCATTCTGATCACGGCGCACGATGCGTTTAATTATTTCGGCCGCCGCTACACTGTCCGCGTGGAGGGCATTCAAGGCTTGTCCACGGAATCGGAAGCGGGCTTGCAGGATATCAACCGTCTGGTCGATCTGCTGGTGGAGCATGAAATTGGCGCGGTGTTTATCGAGTCCAGTGTAGCCGACCGCAATGTGCGCGCGCTGGTCGAGGGCACGCAACAACGCGGCCACCCCGTACGGATTGGCGGCACGCTTTTTTCCGACGCCATGGG
>PXDC01000366.1 GCA_003565135.1 Verrucomicrobiota bacterium | reverse complement strand
AGACAGGCCATGACCATGTAGACGAGCAACAGCGACAGTACCATGCTCAACATAAGTTCCCGGAACGCCTCGCGCTGCTCCTCGTAATCACCGCGAACGAACATCTCGTAATTCGCCGGCGTCGGAATCCCCGCGAGCACCTCCAGGATATCCTGACTGGCCGAACCCAGGTCCCGTCCGGCGAAATTGACCGTCACATTGACCACCCGCCGCTGGTTGCGGCGCTCGATCCGCGTCGGGCCGGGTTCCGTATCCAGCATAATCAGACTGCGCAACGCGATCTGCTCGCCGTCGTCGTTGGGCAGGGTCAAGTCGAGAACATCATCCATCTCCATGCGATCCGCATCACGGAGACGGAGACGCATCCGCACCTCGTCGCCGTTGTCGCGGAATTCCCCGGCGGGGGATCCGCCGATGGCGGTGCGCAACATACGTGCGACCCTGCCGGTGGTCAGCCCGAAATCAGCGGCACGATCGCGGTCGATGCGCACCAACTTCCGCGGCACGCCGTCTTCACGGCTGACGGTGACATCCGTCACGCCCGGCAACTCCTCCACCGCCCCGCTGACCCGCTGGGCAAGGGCGTCGAGGGTTTGCAGATCGAACCCGGTGATCTCCACCCCAAGGCGCTCATCCTGATCCCCGCCCGATCCGAGGCGCAGCAAAAACAACCCCCGACCCGGCCTTGTCCGAATGGAAGCTCCGGTGACGTCGCGAAGCGCTTCCCGCAAATCTCCGGCGATTTCCTCGCTGGAGCGCGAACGTTCACGAATGGGAACTAGGTAACCGCGTACACTACCGCGAACAGCCGACCCTCCCCACCAGCCCCATGAACCCGAACGCACCTCCATGTTGGCCAGTTCAGGCACATTTTCGCGAACAATCGTTTCAATCTGCTTCATCTTCGCATCCATAACCTCAATACGCACGCCCGGTTCCATTTCCACGTCGACCCGGACTTCGCCCTCATCCGCATCGGGCATGAACTCGCTCCCCAGCCTCGGCAGCAGGAAAAGCGTCGCCGCGAAAAGCACCACCGCCGAACCAAAAACCGTGACGGGACGCCTCAATGCCGTATCAAGCATCCCACGGTAACCGGCCTCCATTCGCCGGAACTTTCTCTCCGCCCAGGCCAGGGCGCGCCGGTCGCCACGTTTCGCGGCATCCGCTGGAAGCCGTTCCTTGTCCGCCGGCACTTGCGAGGCGAGCATGGGCACAAGCGTAAGCGCCACCACCAGCGAACACAGGAGTGTGAAACCAATGACGTAAGCAAGTTGACGAAACATCACTCCGCTGACGCCCTCCAGAAAGACCAGCGGCAGAAAGATCGCGAGAGTGGTCAACGTGCTGGCCACAATCGCCGCCGCCACCTCGGAGGAGCCCTGGTGGGCGGCGCGGCGCGGCTCCACCCGGTTCTCCCGCAAGCGGAAAATATTCTCCAGGACCACGATGGCGTTGTCCACCATCATGCCCACTCCCAGAGCGATCCCCCCCAGGGTCATGAGGTTCAACGTAAGCCCCGAGAAGTACATCAGGGAAAACGACGCGATGATGGAAATCGGAATCGCCGTGGCGATGATGGCCGTGCTGCGCACGCTGCGCAGAAAGAACAGGAGCACCGCGATCGCCAGGAGACCCCCGTAGAGGATCGAACGATTCACATTGGCAATGGAACGCTGGATATATTCGGACGTGTCGCGGATCGGGGTCAGGGTCAGTTGGGGAAAGTCGCCGTTGATCCTTGCCATTTCCCGGCGAACATCCCGCACCACCTGGACCGTATTCGTGCCCGACTGCTTGCGCACGGCCAGGCTCACGCCGGGTTCTCCGTTGATGCGGGTGATCCGGGTGATTTCAGCGTGGGTGTCACTCACCTCCGCAAGTTGCCCCAGATAAACCGGCGCGCCGTCGCGCTTGGCCACAACGACGTCGCGCAGTTCGTCGAGGTTCGACAACAAACCAGGCGTGCGCAGCGCCACCCGCAGGCGCCCGTCCTCGATCTCCCCCGCCGGGACCACCACGTTTTCCTCCCGGATCGCGTCGATCAGCCGCTCCAGGGAAAGGCCGAGAGCGCGTACCCGGTCGGGATCGACCATAATTTGGATTTCGCGTTCGAGTCCGCCCCAGATATCCACCGCGCCGACCCCCGGGACCCGGTCCAGGCGGTTGCGGATCTGGTTATCCAGAAGCGTGCGTAGATCGATGGGATCGAGGCGGCTGGACGCACCCATGATAATGACCGGAAACGCGTTTGGATCGAACTTCCTCAATTGGGGCCGGTCGGCATCGTCCGGCAGGCGGTTCAAGACACGGTCCAGGCGGTCTCGCACGTCATTGGAGGCTTCGTCGAGGTTGGTGCCCCAGCGAAAGGCCAGGGTGACGTTGCTGCTGCCCTCGCTGGAGTTGGAAACGATTTCCTCCACCCCGGGAACCGCCGCCAGGGCTTCCTCCACCGGGCGCGTTATCAACTGCTCGACCTCTTCCGGGCTGGCGTTCTCGTAACCGGTGACCACCGTGAGCCGGGGGTACTCAATCTCGGGAATCAAATCGATCGGGAGGCGGGCCAGGGAAATCGCTCCCACCAGGATCACGATCAGGCAGACCATGACCGTGAAAACCGGACGGTTAATGCTGAACGAGGACAGTTTCATCGCACTTCGAGCCGCCCATCAAGAGAAACGAGTCCGCTCCGCCAATCCTCGGCATCGCGCCGGGCCACTACCCGAACCGGGGTGCCATCGGCCAGCAAATCCTGCCCCAACACCACCACTTCTCCGGAAACTTCGGGCTCCACGATCTGCACCCGTCCGCCTTCGGTATAACCGGCCGTCACGGGCACAAACACCGCGGTTTCCCTCTCCTCCTCGCCCGCACTCTCCACCAGAAAAATTCCCTGCCGCCCCTCCCGGCGCACGAGCGCATCGCGCGGCACGACCACGGCATCCTCGACACGCCCGAGTTCCAGTTGGGCGCGAACGAACTGCCCCGGGATCAATCGTTCCCGCGGATTGGGCACCTCCAGTTCGACGCGAGCCTGACGCGAACTCTCGCGGAACTGCGGCGCCCGCCGCACCACGGTGGCCTCGAAGGATTTCCCCGGCATCGCATCCGTGCGAATCACTCCGCTCTGCCCCACCTGGATACGGCCGTAGTCGCGCTCGGTCACCTGGATCACCGCCCGCAGACGCCGCAAGTCGACCAACGAGACAACCGGCTGATTGGCGGTCAACGTAGCTCCCTCATCAACATACCGCTCTCCCACCACCCGATAGTCACCCGGACCTTCCCAGTTCGCCGTAATCTCAGTGTACGACAACCGCAACCGGGCCGCCAGCAACGCCGCCTCCCGCTGCTGGATCACTGCTTCGGTCACCCGCACCCGCGACCGTTCCGCCTGCACGCCCGCTTCCGCCGCCTCCAAATCCGCGGCCGACACGACCCGCCGCTCGCGCAGGGCCCGCACACGATCACGCTCCCTTTCCGCCAACTCCAGGGAACTCAACGCCTCCTCCAGATTCGCCCGGGCCACCTCGCGTTCGGCCTCGGCCTGGACCACGTCCTGGACAAAGGGTTCGTCATCGATTCGTCCGATGACCTGCCCCCGTTCGACCCGGTCGCCAATATCGACTCCCAACACTGACAACTGGCCGCCCGCCTTGGCGACAATATCGAAACTGGATTGCGAAATAAGCGATCCGCTGAAGGCCCGTACATTTCGGATCGAATCGCGCTCGACCGAGGTCACTTCGACGGCGACCACGCTCTCGCCCCGTTCACGGCCGTCCGCCTCCGGATCGTGCGAAAATCGCTGATAAAAGACCATCGTCAACGCCAGGAACAGAATTGCCCCGAACACCGCCATCAAAATTCGCCGCACGTTATTCATTCGTCCAAGTCAAAAGGAAAAAAGTTCTTCTCGTCGGCGGAAGAAACGCGCCGCCAAAGACATTACCCACCAACAAGACAGGCCACGCTAAACTCAACCCCAATGTTTGGCAAAGGTTTCCATTAAACTTTTATGGATCCCGCCGCCTCAAACCCTCCGCCAGTCCCGGCACCTGATTTTCATGCCCCTGTTTGCCGGCGCGAATACATCGAATCGATCGTTTGATCGAATTCCACACCTCATTCTGACGGAAGCTCCGGCCGGACGGCTTTCTTCGCAAACCGCCCGCTCGGACTCAACCACCGGCCGTTTCACCCGCAATTTCTCCACCATGTATCCAGTCACCAATACGACCGAATCCTGGAATCCTGAAGTACGGGTTTTTCGGAACCGGAGCGGCCTGCCGCGGCGAACAATCGAGAAGGCGGTCCTGCGCCCGGGGCACCCTACTCCAGGATCCGGCCTACGGGTAAGGCTACAGGTTCGGATTCGGGGGTCTCGGGCTGCAGGCCGTCGACATGGCGCGAGTAGCGGAACACCTTGCCTTCGT
>PXDC01000068.1 GCA_003565135.1 Verrucomicrobiota bacterium | reverse complement strand
TCCCGCCACTCCGCAGCGGATACCGTTCGTACGTTGATCACTCATATCGGGAGGATTCCAATCCGGAACGGCCCGGAATGGCAATCCCTCACTGCCGGGGTGGCCGCACCGGCCGCCGTTCGGCTCATTCCTCCCGGCTTCCGCCCAGAAAAACCACGTCGCTGATTTCCAACACGTTTTCGGATACGCGTTCGTCCAGGTGGGTGAATTCCAGGGCCAGACGCTCGACCGGGGTCAGCCCCCGCTTCATTCGCGCGACCTGCCGCGGATTCAGATCCTCGTCGGTGTAAAAGTTGTCGGTGTTGAGCGGAAAGAGGTAAAGCCCCCAATCGCCGTCTCTCCTGATCATGGGGTTGGCCGCGTGGTGCGACGTTCCAAAACCTGTTCGAATGCGCAGGCGGGCCATGGTGGGACGATCGAAACGGGCCCGGATCAGCACCGCGTCCACGTCCTCCCAGCGGATACTGGAGGGAACCCAGAATTCGAGGTCTAAAGCCGAATTTCCCGCCTCCGCAAAATTGCCCGTAATCCGCCAGTTGCCGTCCCGGGTGAGCAGCATGGTCGTGCCCTCCACCGACGGTCGCGAAGTCAATTGCGTCCGGGGTTCCAAGTCCCTGAGCGACACGGCCTGCCGGCTTCGGAACGCTTCCCCGTAATCACTGAGCTGCCAGGGAACCACGAGGTTCAACGCCAGGGGAGCAATCCGCTCCACCCGTTCACCCGCCGCCAGCACTTCGACCGAGGCCACCCCCATCCGCGGCCGCAACAGGGCGGCCGCGATCTCGAATTCAACATCACGGTAACTGTTGGCCGCCACGTTGACGCGGTCCCGCCCCAGTGTGGCATTGGTTTCCCCATCGTAGGACTCCCTCACATGCAGGTCGAGCCGCACCATGCGATTATCCAGGTTGTGGACACGAACCGGAATCGTCAACGTAGCGGCGTCGGCCCGGAGGGTATAACCCACCTGGTTCGCCGACACGCTCCGGTCGACATCCAGGCGCGGTTGCAAAATCACCGGCGTTGCCGGCGGCCGGTTTCCGGTCCCGTTCGCGGCATGCAATTCGGCGCTGCGGGTTTGCCGTTCCAGGTACGGTTCCACCGCGTCACTACTCGCCCATACGAATATCAGCCCGTCGACCACCGTCACCGACCGGGAGTCCGCACCCGACAGGTCTCTCCCGTCGATTCCCGCCACCCGATTCGTCGAAAAAGGAAGTTCGACGGAATGCCGCCGCGCCACCCGGCCGGTGTAAAGGACGAGGATCGTCTGGTCACCGCTCCCCTGAAACGCCCGAACCCGCCTCAACTCGTCCACCCCGAGCTCCAGGTCACCGACGTACCGCGAGTGCGAGAGGGCCGAAACCGTCTGCAGGTACCCCATCATCGAACGCAGCGGAACACCGTGCTCGTCGGTCATGCCGGCGTTGCGCTCCCGTCCGCCATCATAAGCGGGATAAATAAAGGCAAAATAACGCTCGACCCCGGCCGCCTTGGCCTCGACGGCATTCATGACCTGCTTCAACACGGTCTCCCGCTGCAGGCGAAAAGGGGGCCGGGATTCCGGGTAGTGCCACAAACTTCCGCTCTCGGTGATCCACAGCGGCAAATCCCGGCGCCCGTGATCATCCAGCCACTCCCGGAAGCCGGCGACCCATTCCTCCATCCAGAGGGGATCCCCGTAGTAGTGGAAGCTGAGGTAATCCACTTCATCCAGAAGGTGATTGCGGGCCGCGAGATCGAGGTAGGGGCGGTTGAACCGGGAAAACCCGCCCCCGCCCATCGGCACATCCATGCCTCCCCGGTCCCATCCGTGGCGTATCGCCCGCACCATGGGAACGTATTGGTCGGCCGGAAGGTAGCCGCCGAATTGCGCATCGGGCCGGTTCCACGCCTCGAGCCCGCCAAGATAGTCTCTCCACCGGTCGCCAATCCTCTCCCAGGCATCCGAAGTCGCGGCCAGGTTTTCGGGAAAGGCATAATGATCCGTGCGCTCCCGAATCCATTGGGGAGATTGGTAAAAAACGTCCAGGACATCGATGTCGTAGCTGTCGTAGGTGCTCCTGACGCGGTCGTAGCCCCCGGGATAGGGATGAAAGCGGGTTTGCCGCGCGTGCCAGTTAAAATTCCCCGGGCGCGGATTCACCGCCCGCCAATCGACGCGCTCCCGGGCGATCCCTATGCCCCCGCGGGCGAGATTCGCGATCAACCCCTCCCGGCGATCGTCTTCCACCATCCATGACAGGGCGGCATCGATTCCAAAAAATTCGTCACGCTCCCCGGAGAACGGCGCCATCGCCCCGATTCCGAAGGTCTGTCCCGCCCGGGGAAAATAAAGCTCGTGATACCCGGCCGGGCGGTCGAGGGTGACCTCGATCCCCTCCTCCGAGACGGAAACGGTGGACCGATACCGCTCGTCGCCGTAATAATCCATAACCCGGTACTCGAGCGACTCCGGAACCGCATCGCCCTCGACCTGAAAACCGATCCCGACCGATTCGCCCGGCGCGATCATAAACTCCTGAACCGACCTGGGCACGAGCCGCAAGTCGTCCGCCCAGGCCCCGGATACCAGGAACACAGTCCCGATCAAAATAATTGCTGCCCCTTTTCTCATCGTTTCTTCACCGCCAATCACGCCGCATGTCCCGCCCTTGATTCTCTTCCACGCCCTCCTTTCATTCCATTCCATTCGATTCATTTACAAAAATTTTCAGGAAAAAAGTCCGGCTCGGCAATAAGGGAATTGAGGGGGAAAGCGCACCCGGGTCAACTCCCTATGGGAAAGAAATTCGCTCCGCGGGCGAACCGGGTCAAACCGGCATTCGAGAACGTCGCATCAAGGGGATATACCGCATAAAGCACCAAAATGCACCCCTGAACACAAACGGCAACGTGTAGTATTGTGTTCAATACGAAACGAGGCAAAAAATGCCCCCTCTCCGGGGCGATCGCTCCGGAAACCCCCGACCCATGACCGATCCCCCGGGAACGGGAGCCGGACACCATCATCCTTCCGGCGAATCGGGCACCACGTACCAGACCTGAATAAAGAGGGAATCCTCGTGATGCCCGCTCATTCCCCGAGGCGCCTGCCCGTAGGTCTGCACCACGTGTTTGACATCGGTGACATTGTTTTTCTCCAACCACTTGTTGATGTCGTGGTCGAGATACTCCAGGGCCGCCTCCGACGTGCCGACGGTGAAATGCTTGACTCTTATCATGACGCCTCCTTCTCAGCCTTGCTATTGTTTTGAACGGACATTCTCGCAGCAAACTGGAATCAGTTTAAAGCCGTCTTAAGCTGCTGGCAATCGAATTCGGGACCGGTGCTCCGATTCCGCTCATGATCCGGACGGTCCGTCGCGGGCGACCGACCAACCGGCCCCGCGCGCCCAATCATCCTAGAACCCGTCCCGGCCGGCCGCCGGCCGGGTCTCGAAGGCGGCAACCCGTTCGAGCACGTCCTCAACCACCGCGTCGACCGCCCCGGCACCGGAAAGATGCCCGTTGGCGATGATGGAAAAAAGGAGTTTTTCACCCTCGACCGTGGTCAAAAAGCCGGACAGCGCCCGCACCGCCGAGAGGGTTCCGGTTTTGGCCCGAACGTTCCCCTCCAGGACGGTTCCCCGCATCCGGCCGCGCAGGGTCCCGTCGACCCCCGCCAGCGGCAGGGATTCCAGCCAAATCCCGCGCAGCTCGGATTCCCACATCCCGCGGTTGATGCGGTTGATCGCCGCCGGACTGATCAGGTTGTGACGGGAAAGCCCCGAACCGTCCGAAAACCGGAAATCACCGGGCTCCACACCCAATTCGGCCATCTGCGCACTCACCACCGAACGCCCCCCGGCAACGGTCCCGAACCCGTTTTCCCTCCAGCCCATGGTCAATACGAGCGTCTCGGCATACATGTTCTGGCTCCGTTTCATCAGCAAACGTACGATTTCCTCGAGGGGCGGAGACGTGTGGGTCGTCAGGAGCCGCAAGTCCCCGGGCGAGGACGACCAGCCGTCGATATCATCGCAGTCAACCGGTTCTCCGTCCACCGCGATCCCTTCCGCTTCCAGAACCTCCTTCAATGCCGTCACGTAGAAGAGCGTGGGATTGGTGATGGTGGGTGTCCGCTCGAAAGGGGCACTTCCCGCCACCACCGTGCCGCTCAGGGTGATCGTATTGGATAGCACCGGCCGATTCATGCGGATCGCGGTACGTCCCTCCTCCACCACTGCCACTTCATCCACCAGAGAAAAATAACCGCTCTCCACGTTGGGCACGATCCGCAGCCGCCCATCCGCCGCCGGAGGAGGATAAAACCGAAGATCGACGTAGTTTTCATTAAACTGGAGCGGACCGTACTCCGCGTAATACCACGGCGTCAGCGAATTGTAGGGCCAGCCGGCACCGACATGCCGATTCTCCCACGCGTTGTCATCGCC
>PXDC01000179.1 GCA_003565135.1 Verrucomicrobiota bacterium | reverse complement strand
CGGAAAAGTTACCCTCGCTTTAGAGGAGCGGTCGCTCGACCCGGAGGTGCCGGCCACCATCGATCCGGAAGCAGCCCGCCCCGCCGGCGTAACGGCGCCCTCCCCGACCCCGGGGCGGCAGGGATTTTGTTTCAATTGTCAACCGTTTCAACCTGTATCATTCATGGCTGTATTCAAACCATTCCAGGGCTACCGCCCTCCCGCAAACCTCGTCAAAGAAGTGGCGTCCCGGCCTTACGACGTCCTCGATTCGGCGGAAGCGCGCCGCGAAGCGGCCGGCAACCCGTACAGTTTCCTGCGCGTGGTCAAGCCGGAAATCGACCTGCCCGAGGACGGAGACCCGTACGCGGAAGCCGTTTACGAGAAGGCGCGTGACAACTTTCAGGCCTTCGTGGCGAACGGTTACCTGGTAAAGGACCCGCAGCGTCACTTTTACCTGTACGCCCAGACCTGGGGGGAGCGGACCCAGTACGGGATTGTGGGATGCACCGGGGTGGACGACTACCTCAACGACGTGATCAAAAAGCACGAGCTCACCCGCGCCGACAAGGAAGAGGACCGGATGAAACATGTTCGGACAACCAACGCCAACGCCGAGCCCGTCTTTTTCACCTACCGCGCGGTGGGGGAAATCGATCACATCGCCGAGGCGACCGCCAAAACCGAACCGGTTTACGATTTTGTCGCCGACGACGGTTTCGGCCATCGTTTCTGGGTCATCGACGACGAAGGTACCATCAAACGCCTGGAGGAGCTCTTCGCCCGCGTTCCCTGTTTCTACGTCGCCGACGGACACCACCGGACCGCCGCCGCCGCCCTGGTCGGAAACGAGAGAAAAAAGAACAATCCCGGCCACACCGGCGACGAGGAATACAACTTCTTCATGGCGGTTCTTTTTCCCGATAACCAGTTGAACATTATCGACTACAACCGTGTGGTCCGCGATCTGAACGGGCTCACGCCGGCCGCCTTCCTGACAAAGCTGAAGGAATCCTTCGACATCGAGGAATCCGGCCACGAACCGGTCAAACCGCCGCGGATGCACACCTTCGGGATGTACCTCGATGGCACGTGGTACTCGTTGACCGCCAGGCCCGACACGTACGACGACAACGACCCGATCGGGGGCCTGGACGTCACCATCCTTTCACAACACGTTCTCGATCCCATCCTCGGCATCCGGGATCTGCGCACCGACAAACGAATCGATTTCGTGGGCGGGATTCGCGGTTTGAAGGAACTGGAACGACGGGTGGACAGCGGAGAAATGAAGGTCGCTTTCGCACTTTACCCGGTCGCCATGAGCCAGTTGATGGCGATCGCGGATTCGGGAAACATCATGCCTCCCAAGACCACCTGGTTCGAGCCCAAACTGCGCAGCGGTCTCGTCGTCCACACGCTGGAATAAGCGGAATGTCGCCCGGTTAAGGCGATGGATCGAGAGCAGCCTTGGGCTTCCAGCCTGAGAAAACACGCTGGAAGCGTGGTCTGCTTTTGTCTTAACCGGGCACCATTCGGATCAGGCAGCTCGTATCCCGGACCCCGCGCCGCCGGCAAACCATAGCCGCCCTCACCCGGATTTCTCCGCGCGGAAACAGCGCCGCCCGGGCCAGCAGGGTTGCTGGCCGTAACAAACGCGCCGCGGACAGGATAACCCGCGCCGACGCCTGAAAGGCCGGGGTCGCCGTTACGCCTTGCGGCGAACGCGGCGAAACTTCTTTTCGAATTTCTCGACGCGCCCGGCCGAATCGACCATGCGCTTTTCACCGGTGTAGGCGGGATGAGAATCCGCCGTCACGTCACGCAGGATCACGAAGTGCTCGACACCGTCGATTTCTTCCTTGCGGGCCGAGCGGGCCACGGAACGGGTCAGGAATCGCTTGCCGGAGGCGACGTCGACAAAGGCAACCGGATTGAGCTTGGGATGGATATCCTTCTTCACGATCGAAAATAGAGCTGGTTTACCTCTGGCGGGCTTTGAACCGAGGATTCGTTTTATTGATGACGTAGACCTTCCCCCGGCGGCGAACCACCTGACAACCGGGATGACGGCCTTTTACCGATTTCAATGACGTGACAACTTTCATAAGAAACGATGAACCAAACGCACGCCCGAGCTCCTGTCAACGCCTTTTCCGGAAAAACATGACCGAATGCCACGGGCGACCGCCCGGGACGGAGGGAGAGGTTCCGCCTACCCGTCGGTCTCCACCACAAAACGGAATCCGACCGTCCGCGACCGCTGGTTGATCCCCACCGGTTCCACCGGGACCGCCGTCACGTCCTGCAGGTCGTCGTTGTAACTCCCCCCCGCCACCAGGCCGCGACCGTCACCCCCGGTCGTGGCCAGCCATTCGGCGACGTTTCCGAGCAAATCGTAAAACCCGTGTTCGTTGGGCTCGAGGATCCCGACCTCGCGCGAGATCCCGTCGCTGTTGCGCAGGTGCCACCCGATGGCGGAAATGTCCGGGCCATCGAGGTCTCCCGCCGCCCGCACAAACTCCTCGCGCGTCGGCAGGCGGACGGTGTGCCCGAGCACCCAGGAGAGGCGACGGCAAAACTCGTTGGCCTCATCCCAGTTCACCGAGTCCACCGGCAGGCTGGCTCCCTCCCGGCGGCTCGGGTTGCGGTTCATGATTCGGGTATAGAGGCTCTGCGGCACCTCCAGGGCGTACAGGGAGATCCCGTTCCCGGGAAGCTCCCGCAGGTGGGCGTAAACGGCTTCGTGAACCGCCTCAAGGCGGTCGCGGATCGAGTGCAGGTAACCGATCCGCAGCCCCGTTTCCTCGTCTCCATAGTCGCTGAGCGGAAATTCATCCTCCAGTCGCCGGAGCGTCCGCCCGGCATCGGCCAGGTGTTCCCGCGCATTGTCGATCCGGCGGTCCCGCAGACTACGGTCCATCGACGCGATCGAATCCCGCAGTCCCTTCACCCACTCCCCGCTCAAGGCCGTCTGCCGCAATCCCTCCAACTCGCGGAGCGCCGCGCTCGATGCGTATTGACTGCCGGCGAACTCGCGGTTGAGAAAGCGTTGGCGCTCGACCGCCTCGGCAAAACGATCGGCCGCCGCCTCGTACTGTTCCCGCTCCAGCAGGTCCGTTCCCTCGTCCGCCAGGTTCGCGATTTCAGCCCGGACCTCGGAGGTGCGGAGTGAAGCGATCTCCGCCTCGATCTCGCCGACCCGGGAACGGTTGACAAAGGGCGTTCGTTGAAAATCCGCATTGATCCGCACCTGCCCCTCACGGGCCTCGGCAAAGAGGTCCAGCGCGTCACTCCAACGCTCCTCGCTCACCGCTTCCCGGGCTTCCCGCTCCGCCGTACGACTGCGCTCGATGATCGGTTCCGCCTGCCAGTTGACGATGCGTCGCTCCAGTGAAGCCGCCTGCGTCGCACTGCTGTGAGGGCTCTGCCTCATCTCGCGATTGATGCGCTCCTGCAAACCCAGGGCTTCGCGCAGCAACGCGATCCCCGCCTCATAATCGCCTTCGTCACGCCGCTCCTCCGCCCGCCCCTCCAACTCGTCGATCCGGCCGGCCAGGAAATCCCCCTCGTACTCGACCGCATACTCCCGCATGCGGTCGAGCCGCTGCTGATCCTCGAACGTGGCGAAAGGATTGTTGACCGTGGCCCGGCGGTGTTTTTCGTAGGCTTCGAGAAAGATTTCCACCGCCTCGGCCCCCGGCTCCTCCCCTTCGGCAACCATGGCGTTGAAACGGGCTTCCAGCTCCCGACTCTCCTCCAACAAACGGTTCCGCTCCTCCCGGGTCAGCTCGGTTCGCTCGGTTCCCACCGGACCGCGGGGACCGGTTCCCGGGTCGATGATCGAATAAACGATAAACACCAGGACGCCGGCGATCAGAGCGAAGAAAAAAATATACCCCAGGCGTCGCAACTTCGCCTTGGTGCTCAGTCTCTGTCGGTACGGCATACGCGGGTGAAAATAACGGCTATGGACGGTTCGAAAGATGGAGATGAAGGCCACCAGCCGCGCCGGGTGGGACGCCGACCTTCAAACTGTAAAAAACGGATGAAAGGCGGAAGCACAAGAAAAATGGTTGCCGTTTGATTTGATTTCCGGCGGCTGAAACCCGTAACGTTGAGAAAAACCTTGTCACGGCATACGCCGACGCCGCAATCGAATTTAATCAATGCTGCCAAATAGCGGCGTCCATTTGTCTACAGCCCGACCCACGGTGTTTGAAACGATTTCCATTCTCGCTCCCGGTCTTCTCGGAGCATCCCTGGCCAAAGCCGTGCGCGAGCGCTCGCTCGCCTCCACCGTAGCCGTATGGGCGCGCCGGCCCGAGGTACGGGTCAAACTTAAAGGCGTCGACTGGTGTGATGCCGTTTTTGACCAGCCCGAGGACGCCTGCGAGGGCGCCGACCTCATCGTCATCTGCACCCCGGTCGGTAAAATTCCCGACCTCGTCCGCCGGATCCGGGACCGTGTGCCCGTCGGGGCGATCGTCACCGACGTCGGCAGCGTCAAGAGCCTGATTTGCCGCCAGGGCCACCACGACCTGGGAAAAACCCGGCACTTCGTCGGCTCGCACCCGATGGCCGGATCGGAAAAATCCGGCATGGATCACGCCCGTTCCGATCTCTTCGCCCGGCGTCCGTGCTTTGTAACTCCGCTGGACGAAACCGACCCCGCGGCGGCCGAAAAGGTGGTTGCTTTCTGGCACGAACTCGACGCCGACGTCATGACGGTCGACCCGGAGAAACACGACGAAATCGTCGCCCACATCAGCCACCTCCCCCACATGCTCGCCTCCACCCTCTGCAGTTTCCTCGGGCAGCAGGACTCGAGCTGGATTAAGTTCGCCGGCGCCGGCCTGCGCGACACAACCCGGGTGGCCTCGGGCAACCCGGAAATGTGGCGGGAAATCCTGCAGCAGAACCGGAACGAAATCCTCCGGGCCCTCCGCGCCTACCAGGACGAACTGCACGCATTTCAGACCGCGCTCGCCAACGAAGACTACTACCTCGCCCGCCATTTCCTCGATCGCGGCAAAGCCTACCGCGACCGATTCTGAATCGCTCCTCCTTTCAATCCATAATGTCTCGCAGCATTTCCATCACTCCTTTCTCCCACCCGGTTTCCGGCGCCGTCTCGCTGCCGGGCTCGAAAAGCATCACCAACCGGGCCCTGCTCCTGGCCGCCATGGCCGAGGGCACCACGCGCCTGGAGAACGCCCTCTTCAGCGATGATACCGTCATCATGGTCCGCGCCCTGAAAAAACTCGGTTTCCCGGTGCGGGAAAACGAGGCGGCCCGAACCATCGAGGTCGAAGGCCAGGGCGGCGTGATCCCGGTCAAGAACGCTGAGATCAACGTCGGCAACGCCGGAACGGCGGCGCGTTTCCTCACCGCCTTCTGCTCCGTCGCACCCCGGGGAAAATACCGGCTCGACGGCGTTCCCCAGATGCGGCAGCGACCCATGGCCGGCCTCGTGCAGGCCCTTCGATCCCTCGGAGTCCGGGTGCGCGCCTCGGACCGCAATTCCTTTCCTATCGAGATCGATACCGACGGCATCCAGGGCGGCGAGGTGTCGGTGGACGCCCAGGCCAGCAGCCAGATTCTTTCCGCCCTTTTGCTGGTCGCCCCCCTGGCCCGAGGAGACCTCCGCATCCGGCTCGAAAAGGAGACGGTCTCCCGGCCTTTCGTCAACATGACCGAGGCCATGATGCATCAGTTCGGCCAGCCGTTCTACTGTACCAAGTCCTCGGATACATTCGCGGTTACCTCCGGCCATCCGTACCGCAGCCCGGCTTCCGGGGTGTATCCGGTGGAAGGTGACGCCACCGCCGCCAGCTATTTTCTTGCCCTTCCCACCGCCGTCGGAGGTGAGGTCCTGGTCCGGGACCTGCGGTTTTCCGGGCTCCAGGGCGACGTGGATTTCGCCGAGGTTCTCGCCGCGACGGGAACCGAAATCGAGGCCACGCCCAAGGGTATCCGGGCGCGCCGGAGACCGGACCGGCCCCGACCGCGGGGTTTGGACCGGGATTTCACCGCCATCTCCGATACCTTCCTCACCCTGGCCGCCATCGCTCCGCTGCTGGAGGGCCCCACCCGCATCAGCGGGATCTCCCACACCCGTCGCCAGGAAACCGACCGGGTTCACGCCATGTCCTTCGAATTGCGCAAACTCGGCCAGGGAATCCGGGAAACCGACGACTCCCTGGAAATCCATCCGGCCCCGCTGTTCCCCGATGTCGAGATCAAGACCTACGACGACCACCGGATCGCCATGAGTTTCGCCGTGCTCGGCAGCCACGACCTGCGCGGTGACGGGAGTCCGTGGCTGCACATCAAGGACCCCGACTGCTGTGCCAAAACCTTCCCCGATTTCTTCCAGGTCCTGGAAACACTGCGGACCGACAAAAAGGTCGCCTCGATCAAATCCGGCTCATAATTGGGATTGTTATCCGGGCAACCGCCGTTAGGCTGCTGCATTCAGGATGAATCCAGTAAAAGTCGGAATGATCGGTTGCGGGGTCATCGCCCAGCGCCACTTACACTCGGCGAGCGGAACACCCGACCTGGAGGTGGTCGCCCTGGCTGATCGCGACGCCGCGGCCCTCAAACGTACGGCGGAGGCATTCGGGATCAAGCGCACCTACCCCGACGCGCTTCCCCTCATCGACGACCCGGAAATCGAGGCGGTGGTCCTGGCCCTGCCCGCCGGCATCCGCTGCGCGATTGCGGTACGGGCGTTGCAGGCCGGCAAACACGTCCTGCTGGAAAAACCGACCGCCTGCGACGTGGCCGAGGTGGACCGGATCCTGGAGGCGCGGGGCGACCGTACCGTGGGCGTCTGCTCGAGCCGTTTCACGTTTCTCGAATCCGCCCGCGTCGCGCGGGAAACCGTGGGGAGCGGTGTGCTCGGATCGCTGCGCACGGTGCGCGCCCGCGGACTGATCGGATCAAAGGAACCCTCCGGCAAACCGCCTCCGCCCTGGCGCCTCTCCCACAAACTCAACGGCGGCGGGATCATGGCAAACTGGGGATGTTACGACCTCAATTACCTCATGGACGTCACCGGCTGGCGGTTGCGTCCGCGCACGGTCCTGGCCCAGGTCTGGACGACCCCCGAACACCTCGCCCCGGGACGGGCGGCGGCCGGATCCGACGCGGAGAGCCACGTCGCCGCGCTGATCCGCTGTGACCACGGAATCGTGCTCACGCTCGAACGGGGTGAGTTCCTGAGCATGCCACCGGAAACCGCCTGGCAGATCACCGGGGAACGCGGCTCCCTTCGCCTGCAAATGGTTCCCGGGCAAAGCGAGGAGGCTCCGGTCATCCACGACGACACCCCTCCCGACGCCGGTGTGGTCAGCAAGACCCTGGTGGAGGGGCCGGTCGACGACGTCAACCACCTGATGCCGATCCGGGATTTCGCCCACGCCATTCGCGACGGCCGTCCTCCCCGGACCTCACTGGAGAAAGGAAGGCTTATCCAGCAGATCACCGACGCCATCTACGAATCAGCCCGCACCGCAACGGCCGTGGAGATCGACCCCACCCCGATTCCCTGATCCCCGGCACCCGGAAACAAATCGACGAGCATGGAAATTTCCCTGACGACTCCTGCCATCCTGTTTCCCGCCGTATCCCTCCTGCTGCTCGCCTACACCAACCGCTTCCTGGCCATTGCCGGGATCGTGCGAACCCTGGTCAACCGGACCGATGTGCAGGGCAACGCCAACGTCCTGAAACAAATCCGCAATCTGCGTATCCGCGTCAGCCTGATCAAAACCATGCAGGCTTTCGGAATCGCCAGCCTGTTCGTCTGTGTCCTGTCCATTATCCTCCTCTACTTCGAGTTCCTTCTCAGCGGCAAAATCGCCTTCGCGGTCTCGCTCTTCCTCATGCTCGGCTCGCTCGGGGTAAGCTTCTGGGAGATCATGCTCAGCGGCGTGGCCCTCAAGGCGGAGCTGGAGCGTGTCCTCGATCGCGACCGGGGGACACCGCGGTAACGGCGTTGAAGGCAAGCGGAACGTCTCCTCACCCGAAAAGGTACACAGTTTTCGCGGATCCGATGGGCGTTCGCACTTGTGGCCGGCGGCGCCAGGCGAAAGAATCCTTGTGGTTGTTTGAAAAACCGGATTCTCCCGGCTCCCAACCGTTTTTCCGGCCCCGGCCCCGAGGCCGAAATTCCGGAACCCGATAAACACACACGACACCCGATGAAAATCCACCTGCGCCCCTGCCTGTTCCTCGCCTCCCTCGCCGCCTTCGCCCCGATGCCCGAAGCCGCCGGAACCCTGCTGTTCAACGAAAACTTCGAAAACCAAACCCTGGGCCAACAGCCGACCGGGTTTGACCAGGTCCGCCCGCTGTCCGGAAACGTTGTCCCCTACGGCGAGACGAACGCGGTTAACGCGGAAATCACGGAGGGCCTCAACGGCCGCGCCCTGCATCTTTTCAGTTACAACGATTCACAATCCGCCCTGGTGGAAAAGAATTTCGCCGCCGGCGCGAGCGAACAATTCAGCCGCATCCGCTTCGATGCGACGGTCCAGCCCTTTGCCGATCCCGGGACCGGAGCCGACGCGAACGACGCGCTCATCCTTTCCCTCCTCTCCTACAACACGAGCATGAGCGTCACATCCCTGGCCAACCGGGCCATGGATGTCCGCTTCCGTCACAACGGACAGCTTACGATCCGGTCGGGATCGCCGGGCACGAACGGAACCACCGCAACATTCGCGCATTTCGCCTACGATCCCGACGTTCCCAACACCGTGAGCATCTTCGCCAATTCGAGCGAGGACCCGGTCCTGTACGCGGGCGCCGACGGCGAAACCCATCTTCTGGACGCCCTGTCCTTCGCGGTTTATCTCAATAATTCGCCCGTGCGGGAACAGAACTTCGAGTTCCAGGGCGCATTCTTCCACGACAATGTCGAGACGCTCGGCAAACTCGGCATCCTTACCGGCACCGCCACCACGCGGGTCGGCATGGATTTCCTGGTCGACGATATCGGTGTTTCCACCTACGAAGTCATCCCCGAGCCCTCAACCTACGCCCTCATCACGGGAATGGTTCTGCTCGGCCTCGCCTTCATGCGGCGCCGTCGGTAAAACCTCCCCCGGCACAACACCGCCGATCACCGGCGGAAAAGGGAGTCCCGGTTTCCGGAATGGATCTCCCCTCCGGTCAAATCATCTCCATGACCGGACCGATCCACTCAATGGGCGTTGCCGCGCCGGGCGGCCTCCTTCTTTTTATCCCACTTGTAATGCCGGTCCGGAAGGGTGCCGCCGAGTTCGTAAAGCTTCTCCTTGCGGAACTTGAACTCATCGCGCGTATACCCGGTGACCGAAAACGTGTCCTGGAGAAAAATCGCTTCCTCCGGACAGACCTCCTGGCAAAGCCCGCAGTAGATGCAGCGGAGCATATCGATCTCGAAGTCGTCCGGCGCCTTTTCGACGTGACTGGTCTCGGTGTTCTCCGGAATTTCGCCCGGCCAGATACGGATGGCCTTGGGGGGACAGACAAACTCGCAAAGCTGGCAGGAAACGCACTTTTCGCGACCGTTGGGATCCTTCACCAGGGTCGGCACACCGCGGTAGTTTTCCGGGATTACCGGACGCTCCTCCGGGTACTGCAGGGTCACCTTGGGAGCGAACAGGTGTTTGAGCGTGATCTTCAACCCTCCCAGGATCTGGGGCAGGTAGGTTTTCTCCAGCCAGGAAAGCGGCTTTCTTTGAATGACGAGTGCCATGGGTGCCAAATTAGTTTAGAGTGTCGTAGGCGGCAATAACGAGCGCGTAAAAAACCAGGTTGGCGATCGCGAGCGGCAGCAGGACCTTCCATCCCAACGTCATGACCTGGTCGTAACGGAAACGCGGCAGGGTCCAGCGGACCCAGATGAAAAAGAACACCAGGGCCGCGACTTTGGACGTGAAAATCCCGATGGAAACAATGGCGCCCAGCAGGCCCTCCATCTGGAGGGGCACGCCCGGAAACGGGTGCCAGCCCCCGAGAAAGAGCACGGTGAAGACGGCCGAACCGATCACGATGTGGGCGTACTCCGCGACAAAAAACAGCCCGAATTTGAAACTGCTGTACTCGGTGTGAAACCCGCCAACCAGCTCGGTTTCCGCCTCCGGCATATCAAAGGGGAGTCGGTTGGTTTCGGCGAACAGGGCCACCAGGAAAATAAACGCCGAGAGCGGCTGCCACAGGATCAGCCACCAGCCCTGCTGCCCCTGTACGACAGCAGTCAGGTTGAGGGCGGCGTCGCTGCCCGGCGCGTTCACCCACATGAATACCGGCAGCAGGGAAAGGCCCATGGCCAGTTCGTAGGAGATCATTTGCGCCGAACCCCGGATCCCCCCGAGAAACGGGTACTTGCTGTTGGAGGCCCACCCGGCGAGGATAATGCCGTAGACCCCCAGCGAGGATACGGCCAGGACAAACAGGATACCGATGTCGAGGTCCGCCAGGACCAGCGGGACAACTTCGCCGGCGGCGGAGACGTACTGGCCGAAAGGCACCACCGTCACCGTCACCAGCGCCGGAACGAGCGCCAGGACCGGCGCCAGGACGTAAAAGACGCGGTTGACGTGTGCCGGGGTCACATCCTCCTTGAAGAGAAATTTCAGCCCATCGGCCATGGGCTGGAACATGCCCAGGCGGGTCAGGATGGGCCCGATCACGGGAATCGAACCGATTACCGGCAGGGTCGTCCGGTTCGGCCCGACGCGTCCCTGGATCCAGGCCGAAACCTTGCGCTCGGCCAGCACGGCGTAGGCGCAGAAGCTCATGAGGACCGCGACAACCGCCAGGGCCTTGGCGACGGTGATGAGAAACGTAATGAAATCCATGATACCGGGATAAAAGTTCTGTCGCGCCGGGTCAGACCGCGGCGGGCTCCCCGCCGGCCGGCTCGTAATGAAGGGTTTTGCCTTCCGCGTAAGGAAGGTCCCGCAATCGCGAGGGTACCTCGAGCGGAAGGCCGCCGGAGGGGATTTTCATAAACCGGAGCCCGCTGAACGCTGGAATGGCTTCGCTCATCTCCTCCCAGACATCGTCGATTCCGGGATGGCCCTGAAGGCCGTTGCCGGCCAGCAGCCCGGCCAGCGTCCGGAGGTCGCCCGGGGCGCCCGCCGGGCCCGGAACGGCCTGGAAAAACTTCTGCAGCCGGTACTGCTGGTTTATAAAACTGCCGTTCTTTTCGAATACCGTGAGTGTCGGCAGCGCCACCTGGGAACGGTCGCTGGTCGGGTTGGCATGGGTCCCGAGGTAGATCACCGTTATTTTGTCCAGCTGCTCCGCCGTCATTCCGGCCGCGGTCAGGTCTTCGTTGTAAACGACGACCGTATCGAGTTCACCGCTGTCGATTCCCGTCGCCAGCGCGGAGAGTTCACGCCCCGGCAGTTCGTCGATAAGGCCGGTGACCAGTGCACCCCGCACGTTCGGATTGCGGTCCGCTGATATGAGGAGCCCGTCGCCCTCGGAAACACGGCTGACCAGCGCGCGGCTTTTCGCCCCCACCTGGTCGGCCAGTTTCCGGAAGAGGTACTGCTCTTCGACGCTGCACCGCCCGGATCCGACAAAAGCGATTCCCTTCCCGCCCTGAAGCAGCCGGGATGCGGCGGCGACGGCAGCCTCCGGATCGGCGGTTTCCGCACCGTCGACACGCGGATGGAGGAGCCGGTTTTTGGCTTCGACCTGCTTGTAGCGTTCGCGACCGCTGTCCGCCATCCAGGTGTCATTGACCTGGTCGTTGCGCCGCGGAGTGATGCGGTAGATCGTTCCCTCCCGCGAACCGACGACCGTGTTGGCGCCGACACTGCTCTCGGTGCAGATGCTGTGGGTTTCCTTCAGAAACCAGGCCCGCATCCGGAAACGAAAATCCATGCTGGTCAACGCGCCCACCGGGCAGATATCGACGGTGTTGAGCGAATAATTGTTTTCCAGCTGCTTGCCCGGGTAACAGGTCAGTGTGGTGTAGCTGCCGCGGTCGACAAAGCCGAGCACGTCGTCATCGGCTACCTCCTGGCAGAAACGAATACAGCGGGAGCACAGGATGCAGCGCTCGTCGTCGAGCATAACCCGCGGCCCGAGAACGGTTCGCTTCGGTTTGACGTTCTTTTCTTCGACAAAGCGACTGTAGCCGCGACCGTAGTCGGTGGCGAATTCCTGGAGGCGGCACTCCCCCGCCTGATCGCAGATGGGGCAATCGAGGGGGTGATTGACGAGCAGGAATTCCATCACTCCCTCCTGGCAGGAACGGGTCAGCTCCGAATCGGTCTTGATGCGGATTCCCGGCATCGCCTTGGTGGCGCAGGCAATCGCCGGTTTGGGCATCCACATAATCTTCTGGTTACCCTCGTCGTCCAGCACCGGCTGCCCGGTGGCGCGATCCTTCTCCGGCATCCCCATCTCCACCATGCACATGCGGCAGTTGCCCACGACGCTCAACTTCGGATGGTAACAGTAGTGCGGCACTTCCACACCGATTTTCGCCGCCGCCTCGATCATGTTCGTGCCCGGGGGCACCTGCACCTCCCGGTCGTCCACGTAAACGGTGACCAGCTCTGGTTGATTGTCGTTGCTCATGGTCTCAAAATCCTTGCCTGTCTCATACCAAACGGACCTGCTCCGCCGAACGCCCGTTGCCGCCGGTTCGTCCGGCCGCCTGTTGCTCGGCCTTGGCGATAAATTCGTCCCGGAACTTGCTCACGTAGCTCTGCACCGGCCAGGCCGTGGCTTCACCGAACGCGCAGATGGTGCGCCCGGGAATCTGGTCGGCCACCGACTTCAACAGGTCGACATCCTCCAGGCGGGCCTGCCCCCGGGCCATCCGTTCGAGGATTTTCTTCAGCCAGAGGGAACCCTCACGGCACGGGGTGCATTGGCCGCAACTCTCGTGGGCGTAGAAACTGCTCACATTGGCCAGCGCTTCGACCATGTCGGTGGAATCGTCCATCACCATGATGCCGCCCGACCCCGAAAGGGACCCGGACAGGGCGATGCCGTCGAAGTCGAGCACCAGGTCCTCCAGGCCGAGGTCGTACTCGTTGCCCTCGCGGTCCTTCCCCCGAAAGCGCTCGTCGGCGCGGAGGATCTTCATGGAGGATCCGCCCGGAATCACCGCCTTGAGTTTCCGGTCCGGATGCAGGCCGCCGCAAACATCGTAGATCAGTTCCCCCAGGGTCAGCGCGCCGCCTTCAAATTCGTAATACCCGGGTTTGCGAACGTGCCCGCTGACACACCAGATGCGGGTACCGGTGTTGCCCGGACGGCCGATCTTCGCATACGCCTCGCCCCCCATCTCGACGATGTGTTTGACGTTACAGAGCGTCTCGACGTTGTTGACAATCGTCGGGCACATGTAGAGGCCGAGAGCGGCCGGGAAATACGGCGGCTTGATCCGGGGATAGGGCCGCTTGCCCTCGATCGACTCGATCAATCCGGTTTCCTCGCCGCAAATGTAGGCGCCGGCCCCCCGGTGGACGTAAATCTCGCAGGAAAAATCGCTCCCCAGGATGTTGGCGCCGAGAAAATTCGCCCCCCGCGCCTCCTCGATGGCCCGCTCGAGAATTCCGGCCCCTTCCGGAAATTCGCCCCGGATATAAATAAAGGCGAGCTTCGCCGTAATGGCGTAGGCACTGATCAACATCCCCTCGATGAGCTGGTGCGGATCCTTGTGGATGATCTGGCGATCCTTGAATGTGCCGGGCTCGGATTCGTCCGCGTTACAGACCAGGTAGATCGGCTTGCCCGATTTGAAATCGAGAAAACTCCACTTCATCCCGGCGGGAAACCCGGCGCCGCCACGGCCGCGGACACCGGAGGCCTTGACCTCGTCACGGAGCTCTTCGGGTTTCCGCTGGAGCGCTCGTTTGAGCATTTCGTACCCGCCGTGCTCCAGGTAGGAGTCGATATCGTTCCCGTACCCCGGGCGGTCGATGTTTTTGAGAATGATGCGTCGTTCCTTGGCGGCCATGGCTCCTTGCAGTAAATCGATTAGGCGGTTTCCGCCGGCCCGGCTTTTCCGTTCCGGATTTCGCCGGCAAGCTGTCGCGCCCGGTTATCATCCACCCGCTCGTACAGATCGTCATTGACCATAACCACCGGCGCGGCATGGCACGAGGCGAGGCATTCGGCGAACTCGACCGTGAACTCGCCGTCCGGTGAATGATCGTCGGGCTGGCAGTTCAACGCCTCCCGCAGGGTTTCGCAGGTCCTGTACGACCCCTGCAGGGCGCAGGACAGCGTGCGGCAGACCCGCACCACCTTTTTTCCCACCGGCTTGTCGCGCAACATCGGGTAGAACGTGACCAGTTCCCAGACATTGATCGGCTTCAGCTCGAGTTTGCCGGCGATCCATTCGGTCGCCTCGGGAGAAATGTACCCCTGGTCCTCCTGGACGAGGTGAAGGATCGGGAGCACCGCGCTGCGCTTTTCCGGGTAGCGCGGAATGACTTCCTCAATCTTCTGAAGCGTTTCCTGTTTCAAATTCATGGTTTCGATAATTCCATCAGCGGTCGCACTCCCCCATCACAAAATCAAGACTTCCCAGCAGCGAAACCACGTCACCGATCAAACAGCCGGGCGTCACCTTGGGCAGGATACTGAGATTACAAAATGACGGCGACCGGATCTTCAAGCGATAAGGGACGCCTCCGCCCCTGGAGACGATGTAGAAACCGAGGGCGCCTTTCGGGTTCTCCGCCTCGAAATAGACCTCCCCGGCCGGCATCTGCGGTCCCTGGGTCACAATCATGAAGTTCTGGATCAACTCCTCCATGCTGGTCATGATCTTGTCCTTGGGCGGAGCAAAAATCTTTTTGGCGTCCTCCGCATACCAGGAGCCGTCCGGCATCGATTTAACCACCTGGCGAATGATACGGACGCTCTGGCGGATCTCTTCGATCCGCACCAGGTAGCGGTCGTAACAGTCGCCCTTCGTGCCCACCGGCACGTCGAACTCGTAGTTTTCGTAACCGCTGTAGGGACAATCCTTCCGCAGGTCGAGCGCGACCCCGCTCGCCCGGAGGTTGGGTCCGGTCAGCCCGTAACCGATGGCGTCCTCTTTCGAAATCACGCCAATCCCCTCGGTCCGGTCCACAAAGATGCGGTTCCGCGTAAGCAGGTTGCTGCACTCATCCACCACCGGCAGAAACTGGTCGCAGAATTTCTCCACTTTACCCAGCCAGCCCTCCGGCAGGTCGCGAGCCACCCCGCCGATCCGGGTGTAACTGGTGGTGAACCGGGCGCCCGTAAGCTCCTCGAACAAGGTATAAAGTTTCTCGCGCTCCGTGAAGGTGTAGAGGAAAACCGTCATCGCCCCCATGTCCAGCGCGTAGGCCCCGAGGCCCATGAGATGGGCGGAGACCCGCGACATCTCGGACACCAGCACCCGGATGGCCTGGCAGCGCGGAGGCACCTCCAGGTCGGCCAGCTTCTCCACCGCGATGGCGTAGGCGGCGTTGTTGGCCAGCGGCGCCAGGTAATCGAGCCGGTCCGTGTAGGGCACGAACTGGTTGTAGGTCATGTTTTCGGCGATCTTTTCATCGCCGCGGTGCAGGTAGCCCACCACCGGCTCGCAGCGCGTCACCCGCTCGCCGTCGAGGTCCAGGATAAGCCGCAGCACCCCGTGGGTGCTCGGGTGGGACGGGCCCATGCTCAGCGTCATCCGGTCGGTCGACAGCTCCTCCTCTCCGCGCCCAACGCGGCTGACAACATCTCCGTAGGAAACTTCGGTCGCTTCTCTCGCCATGGTCTATTCTTTCGGCTTCGGATTTTTCTCCGTCCAGGTCTCGTCGCCCCCCCTCGGCTCGCGTTCACTCATCGGCCCCTCGTGCGGCGCCACAAACGGTCCCCCCATCATGGGAGCCCCGATGACTTTCGCCCCGGTGGCCGCCGCCACCTCGCGATCCGGAAGGTCGGTCTCCCAACCGGCCAGCGGAAACTCCTTGCGCAGGGGAAAGTAGGGATAATCCTCCCACATCAGGATTCGCTTCAAATCCGGATGGCCGCGAAACCTGATTCCGAACATGTCGTAAGTCTCCCGTTCGTGCCAGTCCGCCGTGGGCCAGAGCCCGGACACGCTCGTAACCTCCGGTTCCCCGTCGTCCGGACAATCCACCGCCACCCGCAGATAAACGTGCTTCTGCACCGAAAACAGGTGGTAAACCACCGTGAACCGGGGACTCGCCTCGTTCCAATCGACCGCGGTCACGTCGGCCAGAAACGTGTACGCGAACTCGTCCTTCAGGGCGGCGGCGAGAACCGGCCACTGCTCGACGGGACAATTCAGCGCCGGCCAGTCCAGGGACTCCCGCGGGGTGACGCCGGCAAAACGCTCCTGCAATCGTACGATGATTTCCTCGCTCATAAGGACGGCCCTCCGATTAGGCGTGGGTGGGGGAAAGACGGGGCGACTCGACGGACCCCAGCCGGGAGAGCGACCGTTCCCGGCCCACTTTTTTCTGCAATTTGAGCAGCCCGTCCAGCAGCGCTTCCGGCCGCGGGGGACAGCCGCTGACGTAAACATCCACCGGCACGATGCGGTCCACACCCTGCAACACCGCGTAGGAACGATACATCCCGCCGGTCGAGGCGCAGGCCCCCATGGCGATCACCCACTTGGGCGCCGCCATTTGATCGTAGATTCTCCGGACTGCCGGCGCCATCTTGTAGGTCACCGTTCCCGCCACGATCATGACGTCCGCCTGTCGCGGTGAAAACCGCATCACCTCGGCGCCGAAACGGGCGATATCAAACCGCGAACTGGCCGTCGCCATCAGCTCGATGGCGCAGCAGGCGAGCCCCATCGGCATGGGCCACATCGAGTGCGAACGGATCCAGTTGATCGCCGCATCGGCCTTGGTCACCACGATGTCGCCCTCGATTTTCGTATCGTAGGCCAGTTCCTCTTTTTTTTCCGCCATAAGATTCGTAAAAGGAGAAAATTCCGCAAAAGGTCAACCTAGCGAGGTACCGGACGCATGCAAGGAGGTTTTTTACAAATGCCCCTCCCCCATTTTTCTCGTTGACCGCCGTCCCCGCAACACCGATAGTACTCCGTTTCACGCCGGAGAGGTGACAGAGTGGCCGATTGTGCAGCATTGGAAATGCTGTGTACCCGAAAGGGTACCGAGGGTTCGAATCCCTCCCTCTCCGCACCGGCAAGGCGCAGCCGCAGACGGGGCGGCAAGTGGGAGGAGATCTCGAACCCGAGCTGAGGGTTTGACGGAGCGCAGCGGAGATGGCGAAGCAATCCCTCCCTCTCCGCACCGGCAAGGCGCAGCCGCAGACGGGGCGGCAAGTGGGAGGAGATGAGAACCCGGGAAGGATTCCCCGCCGGCCCGGAGCAAACCGACCTCGTCAGGAAACGCTTCCGGTCTGGCGATAATGACCTCGTTCGGACCGGACGCTTCTGGTATATTCAAGGGAAATATTACATCCGCATTTTGTAAACGGGACATGAAACATTTGCTGCCGAGACTATTCCTGGTCACGCTCTTTGCTGCGGCCATGACTGAACTGAACGCATCCGATCACGATGGCGGGCCACAAGGATCGCTCGGCGCCTATGTCCTCTCATCATTGCTGAAGACGGATGCTCCGCCCCCGCTCCTGGAGGAGGTCGAGACGGTGGACGACTGGAAGGTCAAAGCAGATCAAATTCGCGGGATTTGGAGAGCGTATATCGGAGGGATTCCCGAGCGGGTCCCCGTCAACTACGAGATCCGATCCACAACCCCCGAGGAGGACCATGACCGGATCCATCTCGTCTTCGACACCGTGCACGGGGACACGGTCACCGCTTACCTGCTTCTTCCCCACGGGGTGAAGGAATCCGGCGAGACTTATCCAGCCATCCTCGCTCTTCACCCGACAAATGCAGAGGGGAAGGACTCCATCGCGACGCCCTGGAGCAGGCCCAACCGGCAGTACGCCTTCGAGCTCGTTTCGCGCGGCTATGTCGTGCTGGCGCCGGATGCCATGACCTCGGGCGAGCGAATCTTCGAGGGACTCAACCACTTTCGCTCCCAGCCCTTTTACGATAAACATCCGGAATGGAGCACCGTGGGAAAGAACATCACCGATCATATGCAGGCGGTGGATCTTCTGGAAAGCCTGCCCTACGTCGATGCCGATAGAATCGGGGCGATCGGCCATTCCTTCGGCGGG
>PXDC01000301.1 GCA_003565135.1 Verrucomicrobiota bacterium | reverse complement strand
CGATTTCCGGCAAGAACTGCCAGCTCGTCACCGTCAACGACTACCTCGCCCGCCGCGACTCCGAATGGATGGGCCACCTGTACGAATTCCTCGGGCTCACCGTCGGCTGCATTCAGAACGCCATGCCGCCGAGCGAACGCAAGGAGATGTACGGTCGCGATATTACCTACGGAACCGCCTCGGAATTCGGGTTTGATTACCTGCGCGACAACGGCATGGCCACACGGAAGGAGGACCAGGTCCAGCGCGATCACTTTTTTGTCATTATCGACGAGGTCGACTCCATCCTGGTGGACGAAGCCCGGACGCCGCTCATTATTTCCGGTCCCGCGCCGGTGGACCGTCAGCGTCCCTTTGTCGAGCACCGCGACGCGGTCGCCCGCCTGGTGAGCGCGCAAAACAACCTCTGCAATCGCTTCATCACCGAGGCGAAACAGGAATTGGACAAGGAGGACGGGGACGAGCGCATGGCGGCGCTCAAGATGCTCCAGGTCAAGCTCGGCATGCCCAAGAACAAACAGCTCCTGCGCCTGATGGAGATTCCCGAGTACCGGCGGCTCCTCGACAAAATCGACCTGGAGATGCACGGGGATTTCAACAAGAAGGTCATGTACGGCCTGAAAGAGGAACTGTTCTTTGTTATCGACGAAAAGCAGCACCAGGCCGACCTGACCGAGAAGGGCCGCGAGCGGCTCCGGCCCGACAATCCCGACGCCTTCGTCCTGCCGGACCTGCCCGGCCGGTATATCGAAATCGACGCCCGCGAGGATTGGACTGCGGAAGAAAAGGAAAAGGCCAAAGCCGAGGCGGAGGAGGAGTTCGAGAAGACCAGCGAGGACATCCACGTGATCAGCCAGCTCCTTCGCGGTTACTCCCTCTACGAGCGCGACGTCGAGTACGTGGTGCAGGAGGGAAAGGTCGTCATCGTGGACGAAAACACCGGTCGTCTTATGCCCGGACGGCGGTGGGGCGACGGCCTCCACCAGGCCGTCGAGGCCAAGGAGAACGTCACCATCGAGAAGGAGACGCGCACCTTTGCCACCGTGACCATCCAGAACTACTTCCGCATGTACGAGAAGTTGTCGGGGATGACCGGTACGGCCGAGACGGAGGCGAACGAATTCTTCGACATTTACAAGATGAAGGTCGTGGTGGTTCCGCCCAACAAACCCTGCCAGCGGGTCGATCTCAACGACGTTATCTACAAGACGCGCCGCGAGAAGTACAACGCGGTGCTCGCCGATATCCAGGATGCGCACGGGCGGGGGCAGCCGGTACTGGTGGGAACGGCTTCGGTGGAGGCTTCGGAACTGCTCAGCCGCATGCTGCGCCGGGCTCACATTCCGCACAACGTCCTCAATGCGAAGTTTCACCAGCAGGAGGCGGAGATCGTCTCCCGGGCCGGCATGCGCGGCGCCGTGACGATCGCCACCAACATGGCCGGTCGCGGGACCGACATCAAACTGGGCGAGGGTGTGCAGGATCTCGGCGGTTTGCTCGTGCTCGGAACCGAACGCCATGAGTCGCGCCGCATCGACCGGCAGTTGCGGGGCCGTTCGGCCCGGCAGGGCGACCCGGGAATGTCCAAGTTTTACGTGTCGCTGGAGGACGATCTCATGCGCCTTTTCGCGCAGTCCGGTCCCATGGCGAAGATTATGGAGAAGGCCATGGGCGAAGGGGAGGACCTCCAGCACCCCTTGCTCAACCGCTCCATCGAATCGGCCCAGAAAAAGGTCGAGCAGCAGAACTACGCCATTCGCAAACGCCTCCTCCAGTATGACGATGTGCTCAGCCAGCAGCGCGAGGTGATCTACGAGTTGCGCAACGACGCCCTGCACAGCGACAAGCCCCTCGACATCATCTACGATATGATCGACGAGGAACTGGGCGAACGCCTCGTGGAAGCGGGTTACGACGGGAAAAACCTTCCCGCGTCGACCGAGCTGGAAAATCTGATCGGCTGGGTAAACACTCATTTTCCCATCGCCCTCAAGCTGGAGGAAATCGAGGGAAAACCCGAGACGGAGGTCCGCTCCCTCCTCAAGGAGCGCCTGCATAAGGCCTACGAGATCAAGTGCTCGGTGGAGAATCCGGATGCGATTCTTATGCTCGAGCGCTACGTCCTTCTGCGTGCCATCGACCGGCACTGGCAGCAGCACCTCACCGAAATGGAGGAGCTTCGCCGCAGTATCGGTCTGCGGGGTTACGGCCAGAAGGACCCGTTGATGGAGTACAAGAGCGAGGCCTACAAGTTTTTCGAGGAGCTTATGGACAACGTTCGCCGCGATATCTGCACCGGCCTTTTCCGGTCGGCCAGCAATATCAAGGCGTTTGAAAATATGCTGGCGAGCCTTTCCCGTAATGCGCGCGCCCAGGGACCCGGCACCGAGACCCAGACCGGCGGCGGTTCGTCTACGGCGAGTTTTACCGGCGGCGGCGCTTCCGGTGGCAGAGAGGTCAAGCTTCCCAAGGTCACGGCCAAGCGCGAAGGCCCCAAGGTGGGCCGCAACGATCCCTGTCCCTGCGGCAGCGGGAAAAAGTACAAAAAGTGCTGCGGCGCCCTCCAGGCATCGAGGTAGGACGGCCGGCAGCCGGGTGCCGGCCGGCGAAACTCAAAGGGCGAACAGCAGTATGGGGCAGCCTTGATTGGGAAACTTAAGGGGATTCTTGGTAATCGGGGCAACCGTACTCCGGATGCATTACCCGTCGTCTGGCCGGTGCTGGCCGGGGTTCTGACCGTCCTTCTGACCGTGATCGCCTTTCCCCCGTTCAACGTGGCGGAGGCGGCTTATGTGTTTGCGGTCCCGGCCCTGCTTTGGCTGTTTCGCGGCCCGGCGTTGCGGCAGGTTTTTGTCGTTCTTGGGATCGCTCATTTTATTGGCTGGCTGATCCTTATCTACTGGTTGCGGCACGTGACGTACCCGGGATTCGTGTTCCTGGCAGCCGTGCTCGGTCTTTACGCGACGATCTGGTACCTGGTCGCCTGGCGATGGCTGCCCGACCTGAGGGATCGTGACTGGCGGCATCGCCTGGTCGTGCTCGCCGGCCTGGCCGGCCTGTGGGTCGTCCTGGAGTGGATACGCTCGTTTTTTCTCAGCGGGTTCCCCTGGCTGACCCTGGCGGCGAGTCAGTGGGAACGCCCGCTTCTGCTTCAAGTGGCGGCCTGGACCGGCGCCTACGGCCTGTCCTTTGTTTTTGTTTTTTTCAATCTCGCCCTGGCTTCGTACTTCGACCGGTTGATGCGTTTCCACCGCCAGGGGCTGCGCCGGCTGGCGCCCGAATTCTACCTTGCTCTCGCCCTGCTGCTCACGGTCGGGTTCGGGTTTTACCGGTTCAGTGTCGCCCACGGACCGGAGCGCGAACCGATGTTCCGCGCCGGCATCGTCCATCCCCACATTCCCCAGGATATTAAATGGGACCGCGAGTACGCGGACCGGATCATGGGGGTGTTGGAACGCGAGACGCAACTCCTCGGGGGGCTGGAGCCCGACCTGATTATCTGGCCCGAGGCGGTGACGCCGTTTCCGCTCGTTCGGGGCCGGCAGGTGAGTCCCTGGATCGGCTCGGTGGTGCGGGCGACCGGTGTGCCGCTTCTTATCGGCTCGATGGCCGACCAATCGGACGACGGCTCTCAGGACCCTGTCTGGCGCAATGCGGCTTTTGTGATCGATCCCGTCGAGGGCGTCGCCGCCGATTACTACAGCAAGCGCAAGCTGGTCCCGTTCGGCGAATACATTCCCCTGCATTCCCTCTGGCCCTGGATGTCCCGTATCGTACCGATTGGCGGCAACATTATTCCGGGTGAGTCCGATGCTCCCCTGGTCGTGCGGGCCGGGGGTGATGAATGGGCGGCCGGTGTGCTGATTTGTTACGAAGACGTTTTTCCGGCGCTGGCACGACGGACGGTGCGGGAGGGGGCGGATTTTCTCGCCGTGATCAGCAATAACGCCTGGTACGGCAAGGAGGGGATGCCGGCGCAACATGCCGCCCATTCGGTGCTCCGCGCGGTGGAGACCCGGCGTCCGGTTCTTCGAAGCACGAACCAGGGCTGGAGCGGGTGGATCGATGAGTACGGCAACATTCGCGAAGTGCTCCTCGACCGCGACGGGAGCGTCTTTTTCCGCGGCGGCAAGGTGAGCGAGATTCATCGCGATCCTCACTGGGCCGGCCGGCCGAGTTTTTACGTGCGATACGGTGACTGGTTTGTTGCTTTGGCCGGAACGTTCTTTCTGCTGGCTCTGGCCCGGCAACGGTTTGCCGCCATTCGCGGCGCTCCTCGCTTGCGGGATTGACGGGATCGGCGCACAGTATCCGTTCCATGATTGACCGAATAATCGGCGATTCCGCCGGCGCTCCGCCCGGGAGCAAGCTGTCTTTTGATCCGGACCAGGGGGCTTTCGGTGGGTTTTTTATCGCCCGGGCCGGACGCTCCTGGCCCGACTTGCTCGGAATGCTGGTCGCCGCGGCCTGGATCGCCCTGGTGGCGTGGGCCACCGCGAACGCCGTTCAGGCGAGTTGGTGGCTGGTGCCGGTTTCGCTCCCTTTCTGGGCCACGGGGCTGGTTGTCGGGCACCAGATCCTGCGATCGGTGACCGAGAATCAGACCATTGTCGCCCGGGAGGATGGATTGGAAATCCGCAAACGCAGTGCGGTGGGGAAGGCGACCGAGACGATCGCCTACCGGGATATTGAGGACATCGGCATGGAAATGGAAATTCCCCTCAATCCGGTTGCCACCTTCCGCTTTATGAATCGCACGGAAAAAGAGGGGCGGGTCAAACGCGCGGTCCCCCGGGTCGTGATCCGTCACCGCGCCCTCAAGAGCCGCGTGGCCGAGCACGTCTCGGAGGCGGAGATGCGTTGGTTGAGCGATGCGCTGGGGCGGGTGGTGCGCCATGCCGTCGGAAAGTGAGCCGGCACGGCCGCGCAGGCCGCGGGTGCCGGTATGGGCCCGGAAATAAACCCAGGTTTTTGCGCATGGCGCCGGAAACTGCTTGAAAACGGGGTCGGGTGTCCCTGTTCTCCTGTAATCTGAATCATTATGGAAGACCTGGACAGGACCATCGAATTCGCTGTTATCATCATCTATCTGTTTTTCCTGCTGGGGATCGGATTGGCTTTCCGGCGATTCAACGCCAACATCAGCGACTTTTTCCGCAACGGCGCGCGCGGGGCCTGGTGGCTCGTCGGGATGAGTGCCTTCATGGCGGGGATCAGCGCCTACACCTTCACCGGCGCCTCGGGGGTCGCATTCGAGGCGGGCTGGAGCGTGGCGGTTATCTATTTGGGGAATTCCCTCGGTTTCCTATGCAACTTTCTTTTCCTCGCCCCCTGGTTCCGGCAACTGCGGGCCATTACCGCGCCAGAGGTTATCCGGATGCGTTTCGGTTTCCTGACCCAGCAGTTTTACGCGGTCTTCGGTGTGCTCATGGCCATGCTTTCGGCCGGGTTGCAACTTTGGGCGCTGGCGATTTTTTGCGCGGCCGTCTTCGGCTTCGAGGTCTGGCACGTGATCATCGTTATCGGGGCGGTCGTGGTCTTTTATTCCACCACCGGCGGCAGTTGGGCGGTGATGGCCACCGACTTTGTCCAGAGCCTGGTCATGATTCCCATGACCGTGTTGATCACCGTTTTATGCCTGATCGAAGTCGGCGGGCTGGCGGGCTTTGGAAACCTGATCGACCAGGCGGGACTCAGGTCGGACTTCAGCTTGATCAACGCCTCGGGTGACTTTTCCCTGGAAAGGTTTACCTGGATTTGGGCCGTGGCCATGTTCCTCAAACATACCGTCGAGCACAACACCATCAACGCGGCTCAGCGCTACTTCGCGGTCAAGGACGGTCGAGAGGCTCGCAAGGCCGCCTTTCTGGGCTTTGCCATGATGAGTCTGGGTTCGTTCTTCTGGTTTATCCCGCCCATGGTGGCCCGGCTCCTTTACGAGGAGGAAGTCATGATCGCGGGCGCGGCCTTGAACGTTCCGGCCGAAGCGGCCTTTGCCGTTGCGAGCATAAATCTCCTGCCGGTCGGACTGACCGGCATGATCGTGGTCGCCATGTTCGCGGCCACCATGAGTTCCATGGACAGCGGGGTAAACCGCAACGCGGCCATCTTTGTGCGCGACCTCTATCCCACCGTCTGCCGGGTTTTCGGATTGAAGGGATTCGGCGATTTCGGACTGCTGCTGATGGGACGGCTCTTTTCCGTGTTTTTCGGCGTCAGCATCATTCTAATGGCGTTGTACTTCGCGCTCGTCGGCGGGCGCGGGATGTTCGACGTCATGCTCGATATCGGGGCCATGTTGGGCGTACCGTTGGCGGTGCCGATGTTGATGGGCCTGTTCGTCAAGCGGGTGCCTTATTGGGCGGCGGTATTTTCGGTGCTTTCCGCCTTCGTTCCGTCGGTGATTGGTTCCGTGGGGGAAGAGGTGTGGAATTTTCAAACCAAGGTGCTGGTGAATATGGGAGTCGGCACGGCCGCGTTCCTGGCGACCATTCCATTCTGGGGAAAAGCGTCGCCGGAATATCGCCAGCAAGTGGATGAATTCTTCGAACGGATGTACCGGCCGGTTGATTTCGAGAAAGAGGTGGGTGGGGCCAACGATGTCAGCCAACTCGCGCTGGTCGGAGGATTCACCATTGCGGTGGGTCTGTTCATCACCGGACTCCTGTTGCTCCCGAATCCCTGGACGGGGCGTCTCGCCATTCTGATCGTGGCCGGAACCGTAATCGGTATCGGGCTTCTTATGACCTTGGCGGGGCGACGGGCCGCTCGCCGTGAGGCCCGCAAAAAGGAGTCGGCCGGGCAACCGCGTTGATCCGGTTTCGGGACGTAACGCATCCTTGCCGTCGGCTCGGTCGGCCGCCTCGATCGGCGTCCGAAACCCGGGGTGAGGGGCTACGCGACCGCTGCGAGTCGCTGACCGCCATCACAGCGGGGGTAAAGCGATGCCCTTGACAGTGCGACCGATCTGAACCAGAGTTCGCGGTTGGTTTTCCTCCCCCCTAAATGATTACGAGAATAAAACGCTCGGCCCGGAAGACGATTCGTGCCTGGGTTCGAACCGGAGATACCGATGCCCGACGGGAGAGTTGCCGGATCCTGGATCTTCGCGATGACGGGAACGATCCGAGACAATTGAATTATACGCGTTCCCGGTTTGTACTGGTAGATTCTCCCCTCGGTTTGAGCCGTCGAAATGTTTTTCCCATGGGCGATGGGTCGGATCCTTTTGAAGTGGCGGTGGCCCGGGCATTGGACTCGGAGGATCGGCGGGATGAGATTCGCCGGGTTCTCGATTGTTATTACTCGGCCGTCCAGCCGGGAAGTTTTTGCGAATGGATGGGTCTGGATCCCCTGCAGACTCCGGAGTTAAGGCATACCGCTCCGTGGGTTGTGCTCTCACCCTGGCGGGCGGCCACCGTTGCCGAGGCGACTGAGACGGCGCGAAAGTGGGTACTCAAGCAGAACGAACGAGAGGGGGCATCCCTGACCGTTTCCGATGGGTTTGTGCACTTCGGGCCCGTGACGGACCGAAAACTCGAGATCGAAGCCGGTCGACTGGAAAGGCTCATGAATTCCGTTGGCACATCCGGATACCAAAGGCACGACGGTCCGGACGGTGATATTCTCGCAACCGTACTGGTCGATGAAGCAGGGCGCTGGAAATGTGTTGTCGAAGTGGGGCATCACCGGGCCGCGGTTCTTGCGGCCATGGGTTACAAACGGGTCCCGGTCCGTATCGACCAGGTGGTGCATCGCACCGATGTCAATGCCTGGCCGAACGTGGTTTCGGGGGTTTTTTCAAAGCATGCGGCCCTGGACGCCTTCGATCGGCTCTTCGCCGGGCGACTGGCGCCGGTGTTTCAACCGTGGCTGCATGCCGTCCAAAAGTTTGACAGCCGTGCCGTAGAGCGATAACGCTTTTTCGTAAGCGACGAGCGTTGCTTTGAGCATGAAGACACGACCGACTTTTAAAGGGGTCTCCAACCGGGTCCTTCGGGGAATCAGGGACCGGGCCGACAATACCCTGCAAATGGCCAGTCCGGCCTGGCGGGCCCGCAGGAAGTACGAGGGAGAGCTGGCCTACTGGCGAAAGGATTTGGGGAAATTGCTCCGTTGGTACCGCGGCGAAGCCGATTGGTGCCGCATTCCCCCTCCGTCGGAAAAACAGGCGCTGAAAGAATCAGGGGTTCCCGCCACCAATGCGATAATGACCGTGAACCGCCTGGTGCCCCATTATACCGAGGCCCTCCTGATCGACGACGATGCCTTTGTCGGGAAGAGGGTGCTGGAGGTCGGGTGCGGGCCGCTCGCGCCGGTTATACAGTTCAGGGACTGCGAACGGCACGGGCTCGATCCTTTGATCGACCTTTACGTAAGAAGCGGTTGGCCGCTCTACGACCTGGATGTGACGTTTGTGGACGCCCGCGCGGAATCCATGCCATACGCCGATGCTTACTTTGACGCCGTCATTTCTGTCAACGCCCTGGACCACGTCGACGATTTTCCCCTGGTCGCATCCGAGATCCAGCGTGTTCTCAAGGTTGGCGGCCGTGTGTATTTTGATATCGAATACCATGAACCTCGCCCCCTCGAGCCGCAAAGGCTCGACGACGCGCTGGTCCTGTCGTCGTTTTCGTCCTGCGAAATGAGGCGGATCCGCGAACGGAGCGGGGAGGAAAAGTACCGGGCGATGGCCGAGCGCTTCGGCATGCGTCCCGACGGGACGGGGCAGTACACCGATGACCGGCTGGTGGTATGGCACGGCATCAAGAAGGGCCCGGAGTCCGGACTGTGACGCGGCCGGATCCTCCGGACCATAATCTGTTGTTACCAGGTTTCCGGATCCGCTTCCGCCCGGATGCGGTAGAATTCGTCCGAGGAATCCCGGTCCCACTGGAAACTGCGAACGCTTCCGTCGGCGAAGGCTACGTTAATCCGGTTGTTGGCGTGCCATCCCTTGGCCGGATTGAAGCCGTTGCCCGGGGACCACGTTCCGAAGTCGGGACCTCCGCCGTGAATGTTATCCGTACCCCGGTCCGCTATGGTGGGGAAACGCGTGGGTTCGGGTATGCTGCCGATGGGGCGTCCGACGTGGGAGTACCCGGGAGGGGGAGCAATCGCCGGATCCCACATCCAGCCGTTCGGGTAATAGGACCATTGAATCCGCCGTTGCGCGATGATGGTGGGACATTCCCAGACGCCGATACCGTGTTCGGCGGTCGGATTGGAGTGCTCGCCCCTGCCCAGCCCCCGGTCCATGTACGGTTCCAGGACGTTGATGAGCGCTTCCACCTGTTGCCAGACGACGGGCGGATCGGTCGGCAGGCTGGGAAAGCGGCCGTTGTGATCGTCGACCGCGGCGACGATTCCCGTTCCAATCTGCCGCAGGTTGCTGATGCATTGAGCGTTCCTGGCCGATTCACGCACGGCGCCGAGTGTCGGTATCAGGATCGATGCCAGGATACCGATAATGGCGATTACGGTCAGGAGTTCGATAAGGGTGAAGGCCCGTTTCATGGATGGAATTCCGGCTGTGTGTTTCCGTTGATGTTGGTACGCCGACAACGAATGCCGCGTGCCGGAAATCTACCCGAACGCCCGGCTTTATTCTATGCGCCGGTTGCCATTTCCGGAGCGGAAATTGGCAACCGGGCGACGGGGTTGTGGCCGCAAATTGAAACGGGACGGACCCTTATTGGCGTGACTTGAGGAACCTGACGGTGAGGTCGGGGTGGTCGGTGAAAACGCCGTCGGCCCCGGCCTGGAAGAGGATGTGCTCCAGGAGGTCGTCGTAGCTGTCAGCATAGCCGGGCAACCGGTCGGCACGCATGGTGTACGGGTGGACGATCAGCCCGCGGGCCTGGGCCTCGCGCACGAGGAAGTTGTCTTTGACCGGGGTGCCGTCGGATTCGAAGATCCGTGTCATGGAGGGCCCGATACCGTCGGCGTAGGCGGCCACCCGATCGAGGCCTTCCCCGGTCATCATCCGGTCGTAATTCCGTCCGCCCCCGATCAATTGTACCAATGTCAGTTCAGTGCCGAGCTCCCGGAGCCGGAGGAGGCTCTCCGGTTCGAAGGCCTGCACGATAACGTTGTCGTCCGCGCCGGTGTAGCCGTAATCCGCCAAGATTTCCAACACGGCTCGCTCGAAATCCACGCCCTGTTCCCGGTGCCACGACGAGGATTTGATTTCCGGGTACACCCCGACGTCCCGGCCCGTGGCGTGGTTGAGGCCCCGGACCAGTTCGAGGGTTTCGGCCAGGGTGGCGATGCGGAATCGGATGGCTTCGTGGGTGTTCGGCCAGCGGGCGGGGAAAACGTGCTCCCCGGTCTCGGGGTCGATCCGCTCCTTCACCGCGAGTTGTTCGATCTCCTCCAGCGTGAAATCAATGGCGTAGTGTTTTCCGTCGTCGCGGGCCCGTCCCGGAAACCGCTCGGCCACGTCGGTGGTGGCGTCGAGGGTGCGGTCGTGCAGGGCGATAGGGACGCCGTCGCTGGTCAGCATGAGATCGGGTTCGATGAAGTCGGCCCCCTGGCCGTAGGCCATGGCGTAGGCCTCAAGCGTGTGTTCGGGCAGGTAGCCGGAGGCGCCGCGGTGGGCGATGACGGTTTTGTCCGGTGTAGCCGGGAGCGCGATGGCGGTGAAAGCGAGGCAAGCGAGGAGGAGGATGGGCGGGCGTGTTGTCATGGCGGGTCTTTGAGAAAACGGGTTTGGCGGGCGTGTCTCGACGATAAGCGGGAAGCCACCGGCGATTCGGTTTAATGGATTCAGGCGGTTTCCCGTGTCGTGCGGGTACCGCGGGGCGGCGATGGCGCAAGCGCCGGATTTTTAGTATGGTTCGCGCGCGAACACGCGCAAGTCCGATTTGATTCTCGCGGCCGGTGCGTTCGACCCGGGGAAACAGCGGCGGCGGCATCGTTTCCACAAAATTTGCGCCGGGTTTGCCAATCGGCGACAGCGACATCGCGCTTTCCTTTGTTAGGTTGGTGACAGGTAACCCGGCCGGCGGCGATGCGGAGGAAACGCGCCGCCCCGGAAACAAAGATTGGAGGGATATATGCGATACCTTATCAACAGATTACTTGTGGTGAGCCTGATCGCCGGTATGGCTTTTGCCGGTGAAATCCGATCGGAAGGATCGAGTCTTGAAGGCAAACGAATTGCGGTGATCGTGGCCGAGGGTTTTCACGACGCGGAAGCGCTGGTTCCGGTTTTTCACCTCCAGGCGTACCGGGCCGAACCCGTGCTCCTGAGCACGGGCAAGGGACCGATCAAGGCCTACAACAGCGAGGTGGTCATCGATATCGCCAAAACGCTGGCGGAAGTCGAGGCGGAGGAATTCGATGCGGTGATCCTTCCCGGAGGAAGGGCGCCGGCCGAACTGCGTGAAAATCGCGACGTGCTGCGCTTCATGAGGGCTTTCGCCGAAACGGGACGGCCCATAGCGGGTATTTGTCACGGTCCGCAGGTTATGGCCGCCGCGGGCATCATCGAGGGGATTTCCGTTACGAGTTTCCGGGGGATCGCGGATGAACTCCGCCAGGCCGGAGCCGATTACGTCGACCGGGAGGTCGTCGTCGACGGCCCGTTTATCACGAGCCGACTTCCCGGCGACCTGCCGGCCTTCAACCGGGCCATCGTGGATGCCCTCCGGGATTGACGGGATGGGCGATTGCGGGACCTGGGAACGAATATGAATGCGCCAGGGCCACCGGGTGCGCTCGTGACCGACGACAACGGGCTGAATTACCAGGCCGCACGTCCCCTTCAACGGTGCACGGGGTTTGTCGCCGTCGTCCAGGTGCGGTGCCGGGACGGAACCCGTGCCGCCGCCGCCCTGCGCCGGGATGCTCTGGAGATCCACACGGAGGGGGATGTCTGTTTTCTTTTCGACCTGGAAGGTCGGTTCATTCGCCGATCGACCCGGAACGAGTATCATTTCCGTGGCTGTTCCCACCAGGGATCGTCCGCGCGCAAGGGGCCGGGCGGTTTTCACCGGGAACGCTTCGCGCGGGTTGAGTTGGACCGGCTGTGCGGCGAAGCCTGGGAGGCCGCCCGGAAAGTGGCGGACGCGGTCGGTGACGTTGGGGCGACACGGCGCTATTATCCCGCGACGCCCGAAGCCCGTCAGGCCTTGTCCTGGATTCTGGCCCGGACGGTTGAATGGACCCCGGAGCGCCTGGCGGCCGAAGCGGAACGTTTTGCCGCCGTCTACCAACCGGTTCCGGTACTGCCGCCGGATCACTACTCTTCCCTGGTGCTGCAGGCGACCGAAGGCTGCTCGTTCAATACCTGTACGTTTTGCCGGTTGTACCGGGGAATTCCGTTTCGTATCCGTGACAGCGGTGAATTCGAGCGACACGTGCGCGGCGTTCTCGATTTTCACGGCGAAGGCCTGCGGCGCATGAGCCGGATCTTTATCGGACAGGCCAACGCGCTTGCCGCCCCTCAGGCCCGGATCGAGGATTGGTTGCGTGTGTTGGCGCGTCATGTTGAGCTTCCCGTCGGGCCAGGCCGGGTGGCGGCCTCCTGGGGGGCCGGGGCGAAATTTCGCTTTCTCGGGATCGGGGCTTTTCTCGACGGCTTCACGGGGCTGAAAAAAAGTGTGGAGGACTATGTGCGGTTGCGGAGACTCGGTCTGGAGCGCGTTTACCTGGGGGTGGAAACCGGCTCTGACCCGCTGTTGCGATGGCTGCGGAAACCCGCGACGACCGAGGGGATGCGCGAAACGATTCGTCGCTTGCAGCGTGCCGGGATCCACACCGACGTCATTCTCCTGGTCGGAGCCGGTGGATCCCATTGGGCCCGCGAACACGTCAGGGAATCGCTCGCCTTTCTCGCCTCGGCGCCATTGGGCCGGGGCGATCACGTTCATTTGTCCGAGCTGATCGCTTACGCGGACACTCCCTATCCGCAATTGATGCGGGATCGGGGGTCGCTCGCGTTGAGCGAGGCGTCGCTGGCCGAACAACGGGATCTCTTGCGCCGGGGGGCGCGGGAACTGGGACTGAAAGCGGTGCCTTACCGGGTCGAGCCCTTCATCTACTGAACGTGGCATCCTGCCGGAGCGCCCGTTTCCTTTTCCCCCGGGTTACCTGGCCAAAAGAATTTCATTGGCAGGATGCCTCCTTTTTTACAATGTGTCCCGATTGATTCACCCGTTTTTCCCACCCGGCGCTCCTTCTCCCCGTAACCAACCCTGAACCTCCCGTTATGATGATCAGTGAATGGTGGCTAGGTCTCGATTTCTCTCTCCAGATCTTTTACGCGATCGGTATATTCTCGCTGTTTCTGCTCGTCCTGCAGGTCCTGCTGCTCCTGGTCACCGGCGGTGGCGACGGTGCCGATATCGACTTTGATCCCGGAACCACGGGGAGTTACTTTTCCATCAAGGGCATCACGGCGTTGTCCCTCGGTTTCGGGTGGACCGGTGTCATTTGTACCCGGGCCGGAATGCCCCCGGTCGCGGCCGCGGCGGTCGGTGTGGTTGTGGGGGTCGCGATCGAAGCGGCTTTCCTTTTTATGATGGCTCAGGTTTCCCGGCTCCAGACTGACGGGACATTCAAGATCGAACGCGCGGTCGGCTGTTTCGGCACGGTTTACGTCACGGTACCCGCCGGGGGCGACGGTGCCGGCGAGGTGGTGATCAAGACCGGGAGCCGCAGTATTCACGTGCGCGCATTCAGCGAGTCGGAGCGGCCGCTCCGCAACGGAGACGAAATCGAAGTGATCGGTCTGCGCGGAACCGCGGTCCTGGTCGAACCGGTTGGCGGCAGGAATGTGGCGCCAGAACCGGAATCGGCCGACAAATCGGATTGACCGTTCCAACCTTTTATTAATGGAAACCGCTCCGGTTATCCATTCACCCACAGCTCGAACCAACAAGGAGAAATGTTATGGCAATGGATTGGATAATCGGAATCGGGGGGCTGCTCCTACTGGTCATTGTTTCATTGGCGACCGCGTTCGCTTGTTACAAGCGGTGCCGCTCCGACCAGATCCTCGTGGTGTACGGCAAGGTCGGCACCGGCGAAAGCGCCCGCTGTATCCACGGCGGCGCCGCGTTTGTCTGGCCCCTCCTCCAGGGGTACCAGTTTCTCGACCTGACTCCGATGAACGTCGATGCGAACCTCACGGGCGCGCTGTCCCAGCAGAATATCCGTATCGACGCACCCGCGTCCTTTACCATCGGTATTTCCACTACGCCGGAGATTATGAAGAACGCGGCGGAGCGCCTGCTCGGGCTGAGTCTCGCCAATATCCGCGACATGGCCCAGGAGATCATCATGGGGCAGATGCGCCAGGTCATCGCTTCGATGACCATCGAGGAGATCAATTCCGATCGCGAGAAACTCATCGACGGTGTGACCAAGTCGATCGCCACCGAGCTCGACAAGATCGGGCTGAGACTGATCAACGTCAATATCCGCGACGTCACCGACCAGGGCGGCTACATCGAGGCGCTCGGTCAGGAAGCGGCCGCCAAGGCGGTTAACGAGGCCAAGGTGAAGGTGGCCCAGGCCCGCCGGGACGGTGAGGTCGGCAGCGCCCTCGCCGACAAGGAGCGGACGGTGCAGGTGGCGTCTTCCCAGGCGGACGCGAAGGAGGGGGAAAACGAGTCGGCCATTCGCGTCGCCGCCTCCGAGGCGACCCGGCGGTCCGAGGAAGCGGATTCCCGGGAAAAGGCGGAAACCGCCGAACGGATCGCCAGCGCCAATATCGAGGCCAACTCCTACGACGCCAAGAAAAAGGCCGAGCAGGCGCGGGCCGACGTCGAACGCGCCACCCATTACGCCAACGAGATCGTCCCGGCCGAGATCCAGCGCGATCGCGTGCGGGTCCACGCCGAAGCCGAGGCGCAGAAGGAACGGGTCGAGGCCGAGGGTAAGGCCGACGCCATTCGTTCGGTGCAGACGGCCGAGGCCGACGGGATCCGCGCCAAGCTCGAAGGGCGGGCCGAGGGTTTCAAACGCCTGACCGAAGCCGCCGGCAGCCGTCCCGATCTCGCCATCAATCTGCTCATGGTCGAGCAAATGCCCACCCTCGTCGACGCCCAGGCGGAGGCGATCAAGAATATCAAGATCGACAAGATCACGGTCTGGGATGGGGCCGGGGGCAACGGCGAAAGCTCCACCCGGAACTTCATCCGCAGTCTGGGCAGCGCGCTTCCCCCGCTCCACGCCGTCGCCGCTCAGGCTGGCATCGATCTTCCCGAATTCATGGGCAGCGTGCAGAGCGATCGCGAGATCAAGAAGGATCCCGATGAAACCGCACCTGCTTCGAGGACGAAGAAATCCTCGTCAACGGCGAGCCGGGACGGAAAGCCGGAAAAGTCCGAGTCCGAAGCCGGCGGCAAAAACGGGTAGCCTCGAGCGGTCGGCGAATGGCTCGGTCAGCCCCGCTGTGTCGTGGCCGTGTTAGGGATTTTGAATTTCTCCCGAACGGGTAACCAATTACGAAATACGAATCACCAATAACGACTCTTCAGCACCGCTACTCGGAATCCGGCCGCTTTCGCAGGCCGAGGCGGGCGCCCAGTTCCCGCGCGTCCACGTGGCCGGGGTCGCGGTCGAGGATGGCGTCGACCAGGCCGATGATCACGGCGCTCCGCGGGGCGTCCATCTCCAGCAGCCGTTCGGCCAGCGCCACGCCGGCGTCCAGATCGCCCTCCCAGTAGCCCTGCAGCATATCGAGCTGGTCCTGGATTTTCGCCCGCTCGACTCCCGGCGGAAGCGGGGTTTCGGCTGAAGCGCTCGGTTTGACTTGGGCGGCCAGCGCCGTCATGGCATCGCGGTCGAAACCCTCGCGGTCGAGGTAATAGATCGGTTCGCTCGCGACGAGCCGGTTCTGGGGCGCTTTGGCCGAAACCGTGAGCTGGACCCGGTCCGGGTCGGCGGAATACCGGGTGGTGGCCAGGATCTGCCGGGTCCGGTCCTCCATCCAGTAGGCGTCGACCGTATCGTCCATCAGCGCCGCACGGTAGAGCAGGGGCCAGTAGCTCCAGTTGGACCGCAGGGCGAGGCGCGCAAGGTCCAGACCGTCCGTGGCGCCGAAGGATTCCAGGGTGGCCGGCGGAATGAGGTTGTGGGACGACGACGAAGTGACGAGGACCGGACGGCGATCCTGGCCTTCTCCGGCCGCCAGGACGACCACCATGAAGTGGGGATCGTAGTGGGCGGGGAACCGCTCCAGTCGCGCGCCGGGCGGGACCGCGAGCGAGGTCCCGAGCAGACGAACTTGTTCCCAGTCTTCCAGGTCGGGGTGCCCGGACGGTATCGGCACGTCTTCCAGCGGTCCTTTGAGGGACCAGAAGGCGAAGTCGCGGTCGCGGTGAAGCTGGTATTTCCAGGCGATCACCCCGCCCGCCGGAACCAGGGCGACCAGAATCGCCAGGCCGATCATCCATGACCACGGGTTGCGCGGCGAAAACCCGTGGTCCGTTCCCACCGTGTCGCGGGTCTGCCGCCGGAGGAGGAACCAGAGAAACAGCAGGACAACCCCCAGGTAAACCAGCCAGGGTGCCCATCCCGTGGACGCGAGACGGTTGCCGCCCCACACCAGCGCGTCCTGGAAGGGGGCCAGCAAGGCCAGAATGGCGAGGGCGATGGCGGCCCGCCGCGCTTCCGCCTTCAGGCGCCACAGCCCGACGGCGGTGACGACCATAATCCCCGCGTACACCCCCATCGCCGCCAGGAGCCACCGGACCCATCCGCTTAGCCAGAACTGCGCGAAGGGGGATCCCGCATCCATCGCGGCCAGTTCCTTCCACGTCTCGGTAAGCTGCGCGCGCTGCGCCTCGTGGCGCTGCCAGGTGTCGATGGCCTCAAGGATCGAAGAAGCCGCCGCCAGAAGAAGCAGAAACGCCCCGGCCCTCAGGAGGATGCGGGTCGGGGCGTAGGGCGACTTTTTTCGTTTGGTTTTCAGAATGCGGGCAGCCAATGCCGGGCCGGAGTCCCCGTCAATCGGAAACCCCCGCCGCCGTCCGGGCACGGGGTTCCTCAGCGATCCGCTTCCGGCAAGGTTGCGATCCCGCGGGTGCCATCCGGAATCGGGGGAGTCGGATGGCCGTAGACGGCGTGGTCGGGGGTCAGGGTTTCGAGAATGTTTTCCGTGGGTTCGCCGGAGAGAGCGGCGAGCTGGAATTCAGAAGTGAGGTCCCGGGTCCAACGCACGTTGCCGCCGAGAAAGACCAGATGCCCGCCCTGGGACCCGTAGACGCCGTTCTCACGGTCCCAATGCCCGTCCTCCCGCAGGCCGCGGGTGAAGGCAATCGGAGTCGTCGAGGGGAGGTCGACGTTCAGGCCACCAATGAGCTGAAAGGAGATGCCGGATTCGAGGAACGCGGGATTGATTTCACTTTCCTCCCCGTCCCGCAGGATGACGGCCGGGGAGGCGTCCCGGAAGTGGTCGAGACGAACTTCCGGGTGGGTGTCCAAACCCGACAGGTAAATGGTTACATCGTTCAAACCGGCATCGCGCGCCAGGGCGGCGGCAAAGCGGTGGACCGTCGTTCTCTCGTCGTCCGCCGGCTTCCCGTCGGGACCGAGGTTCGTTGCGGGGAGCCTTCCTTCGTGTTCGTTGGCGTAGATCAGGGCCGCCTGGCCGATCTGGCGAATATTACTGGAGTCGATGGTCCGCCGGCTGCTGCCGTTTCGCACTTTGCTGACCGTAGTCATCAGGATCGCCAACAGCAGCGCCAGCATTACCCCGGCGACAATCCAGGTGAGGGGAGGAACAATTTGGCGTTTGGGCGGGGAAGACATGTTGCTTTGTCGCGTATTTCAATAACGTTTGCGCGCCCGGTCGGGTAGGGAAACGGGGATCGATCCGGGTCAACCTTCACGCGGCGGTATTTCACCATTCGTCCTAACTATACTTCTTTCATTCTGTCCCGCCGGTTTCGGTTTGGCTCGGGACGAACCGGTAAATCTTGCCCTGCAACGATACGATGTAGTGCTCGCCGTCGCGGTCCAGGCCGAAGCTGGATATGGCGGGCGCTTGCCCCAGACGCAGGTGGTCGCGGACTTCACCGGTTTCCCGGTCGTAGCGGAGGGCGAAGAGGACGCCGGTAACAAAATCGCCGTAGATATAGGCGTCGCGCAGTTCCGGGATCCCCGGGCCCCGGTATATGTAGCCGCCGGTGATGGATCGGGTTTCCGAGTGGGGGTGTTCGATGATCGGCGGGGTCAGCGAGTCGGGGTCGACGTCGTCCGGAATGCCGTCG
>PXDC01000076.1 GCA_003565135.1 Verrucomicrobiota bacterium | reverse complement strand
TGTTCATTCTCCAACTCGTTTTCGACGGCGACGTCCTCCTGCCCCGGCCGAGCTGGGTTTCCTACGCGCCGCAGGCCGGGTTGACCGGACGCCGCGTGGAGTGGCTCGCCACCGACGACGGGGGCCTCCTCGACCCGGACACCCTGGAGCAGGCCTGTCGCCGCGAACCGGATCGTCCCCGGCTCCTGATTCTCAACACTCCCTCCAATCCGACCGGAATGGCACACGACGATCCCCGTCTCCGGGAGCTCGCCACGGTGGCGCGACGACACCGGGTTCTTCTCCTGTCGGACGAAATTTACGGCGAGCTGCACCACGAGGGAAGACACCGGTCTCCGGCGGTCTATTACCCGGAAGGCACGATTGTCAGTTCGGGGTTGAGCAAGTGGTGCGGGGCCGGAGGCTGGCGCCTCGGCACTTTCCTCTTCCCTCCTGAGCTTCACCGTATCCGCCAAGCCATGGCGGCCGTGGCCAGTGAAACCTACACCTCGACATCCGCGCCGATTCAGCACGCCGCCATCCGGGCTTTCCGGGGCGGCCCGGAAATCGACGACTACCTGGCGCGTTCCCGGCTGATCCTGAAGGCTCTCGGTCGCGCCATAGCCTCCCGCATGCGGGAGGCCGGGATTCGCGTGGGTGATCCCGAGGGCGGCTTCTACCTGATGCCCGACTTCACTCCCCTGGGCGGACGCCTCGCTGCGGCCGGCATCGCGACCTCTACCGGATTCTGCGAACGGCTGCTGCAGGAAACCGGCGTCGCCATGCTGCCGGGTTCCTGCTTCGGTTTCGGGGAGCAGTCCCTGAACGCGCGCCTCGCCTACGTCGACTTCGACGGGGCCGCCGCCCTGGCCGCCGTGGACCCGAACGCCGCCTCCCCGCCGGACCCCGCCTTTCTCAACGTTCACTGCGGACGAGTGGTCGAAGCCATCGACCTGCTCTGCTCGTGGCTGGAGGCACTGCCGGATGGGAACCGACACTCGGCCTCATGAATCCGCTGACCCTCCTTCGCACCGAAGCCCCCGGCCGGATCGAGGAACTCCTCGACCTGCGACAATCGGGCCGTCCCGAATCCGCCTGGGCATGGATCTGCCGCAATGTCATCCGGCCGGACCAGGAACCCGATCAGCACCTGGCCCTCTACCGCTGGGTTTACGGACTCAAAGAATCGGACGGATTTCCCCGCCCGGCCTGGATCCCCGATGATGCCACGGTCCGGGACGCCAACATCACAGCCCTCTGCCGCCAACCCGGTCTCGACGGACCGCGCGCCTTCCAAACCTGGTCGGTCGAGAACCGGGCGGATTTCTGGGCGCTGATGCTGCGATCGCTCGACATTCGATTCGAGCGCGACCCCGCGACCATACGGGACGACGGGCGCGAAGGCGGACCCGCGCGCTGGCTGCCGGGTTCCCGCTTCAATCCCGCCGCCAGCTGTTTCCTGGCACCCCCGGAAAAGACCGCCATCACGCTCGGCCGGGAGGACGGGACCCTCGAACACGTCAGTTACCGGGAGTTGCGCGTCCTGGCCGATCGGGTTGCCAACGGCCTGCGCGAGACGGGTATTGCGCCGGGCGATCCGGTCGCGGTCATCCTGCCGATGACAGTCGAATCCGTGGCCATTTACCTCGGCATTCTGCTGGCCGGCGCCGTGGCGGTCTCGATCGCGGACAGCTTCGCCGCAAGCGAGATCGCCACCCGCCTGCGTATTTCCCGGACCCGCCTGGTTTTCACCCGGGACGTGCTCGTCCGGAACGGCAAGGAAATCCCCTTGTATCCGCGCGTCTGCGACGCCGGCACCTGGCCGGCAGTGGTTATACCCATCGGGGATACGTCACAAACCGCCCTGCGCGACGGCGACCGGAACTGGTGCGAATTTCTTTCCGGCAACGACTCCTTCACCCCCGTCGCCCGGAAGCCGGACGACACTCTCGGCATCCTCTTTTCTTCCGGCACCACGGCCGATCCCAAGGCCATACCCTGGACATCGACCACCCCACTCAAGTGCGCCGCCGACGCGTTCATCCATCACGACATCCACCCCGGCGACCGCGTATGCTGGCCCACCAACCTCGGGTGGATGATGGGCCCCTGGCTGATATTCGCCAGCCTGATCAACCGCGCCACCATGGCCCTCTTTGCCGGAATCCCGCAACAACCGGAATTCCTCACCTTTGTCCGTCAAGCCGAAGTCACCATGCTCGGAGTCATCCCCAGCCTGGTACGCACCTGGCGCGAGAACCGGGATCTCGAACAAGTCGACTGGCGTTGCGTGCGAACCTTCAGCTCGACCGGTGAGTGTTCCGACCCGTCGGACATGTTTTACCTCATGAGCCGGGCGGGGTTTCGTCCCGTAATCGAATACTGCGGCGGGACCGAGATCGGCGGCGGGTACATCGCCGGAACGGTCGCGCGGCCCGCCATTCCCGGAACCTTCAACCTTCCCGCCTGCGGTCTGGACCTGGTGATTCTGGATGAAGCGGGTCGACCGGGCGCCAAGGGCGAGGTTTTTCTCTCCGGCCCTTCGATCGGGCTATCATCCCGCCTGTTGAACGCCGATCACGACGCGGTTTACCATGCCGGAGTCCCCGACCATCCGAAATCCGGCCGGCTGCGCCGTCACGGCGACCACCTGGAAGCACTTCCCGGAGGTTATTTCCGGGCCCTGGGGCGACACGACGACAGCATGAATCTGGGCGGCATCAAAATCGGATCGGCTGAAATCGAACGAGCGGTGTGCCTCGCCCCGGGTGTTCACGAAGCCGCCGCCATCGCCCTGGATAACGCCGGCCCGGCCCGCCTGGTCGTATTCGCGGTGGCCTCTCCGGGATGCGAAGCGGACGTCGACGAACTGCACACCCGCATGGATGCGGCAATCCGCGAACACCTCAATCCGCTCTTCAAGATCCACCAGGTGCACCTTGTGGACCGGCTTCCCCGCACCGCCTCGAACAAGGTCATGCGCCGGACACTGCGAGGCCGGTTGCAGCCCGGTTGAGCGAAGACGCCCGCGAGGCCTTCACTACCGGCGTCCCCGGCGTCCTCCCCCGGCCGCCGGGGACGCCGCCGGGGACGCCGCCGGGGCGGAGCCGGTCCAGGGCATGGTCACTCCCTCGAAATCGAATCGCTCGATGGGACGTCCCAACTCGGCCTCGATCTTTTGAAACGTCAGCAGGTCGCCCGGAGTGACAAAGGACAGGGCCTCCCCGTCAGCCTCCGCCCGGGCCGTCCGGCCGACCCGGTGAACGTAATCCTCGAAATTATTGGGGAGATCGTAATTGATCACGTGACTGACGTCCTTGATGTCGAGTCCCCGCGCCGCGATATCGGTCGCGATGAGAATCGGGTACTCCCCGTTGCGGAACGACTCCAGGGCGCGGGTGCGTTCCTTTTGGCCGCGGTCGCTGTGCAGGACGCCGACCTTGAAGCCGTCCGAGGCCAGGACGTCATAAATAAAATCCGCCTCCACCTTCATGCCACAGAACACCATCACCGAGGTCATATTCGGCAGGGAGAGAAGTTCCCGAATCAGTTTGGGTTTGCGGACTTTTTCGATATAAAAGGCGCCCTGCCGGATCTTTTCCGGAGTACGCACCGGCGGTGACACATCGACGCGGACCGGATCGTTCAGAAGACGGGCGGCGAGCCGGGCGATGGGATCGGGAAAGGTGGCCGAGAACATCAGGGTCTGCCGCTTTCCTTTGCCCAGAAATGAAATGATCTGGTGAATGGCGGGCATGAACCCCATGTCCAGCATCCGGTCCGCTTCGTCCAGAATAAAGACCTCGAGCCCCCGCAGGTGGGTGTTCTTCTGCTGCAGGTGATCGATAAGACGCCCGGGGGTGGCCACGATGGCATCCGGCCGGTCCTTCAGGGCCTGCAACTGTTTGCCGTACGGAACGCCCCCGAGCAGGAGGGCGACGCGAAAATCCACGTGCGCGGCGAGTTCCCGGATGCTGTCCTCCACCTGGGCGGCCAATTCGCGGGTGGGGCTGAGGATGAGGATGCGGGGACCTTCATTCTCGGCATCCGGATCGCGTTGCACATGGCGGTGCAGCATGGGCAGCACAAAGGCCGCCGTCTTCCCGGTTCCTGTCTGGGCAATGCCGATGACATCACGGCCTTCCGCAATCGGTTCGATCGTCTGGCTCTGAATAGGCGTGGGCTTGGTAAAGCCGAGATCATCGATGGCTCGGCGAATCCGTTCATCGAACGGGTAGTCGGAAAAAGCATTCATGGGTTTGGTATTATGGATTGGTGATCGAAAATCGGTTTCAACGGTCGCAAAGTCATCGGGACTGCAAGCGGATGCGGTCGATCCCGGACGCCCGCACTTTGTCCATGACAAACGTCACCTCTTTAAGCGGCGTGTTTTCGTCGGCCATGAGAAGGACGGAGAGTTCGCGCGCCACGGGACGGAGTTCGGCCAGAAATGTGACAAGTTCTTCCCGCTCGACGCGGTTGCCGTCGAGATAAAAACGTCCCTCCACATCGATGCCGATAACCAGTG